>SVTX01000056.1 GCA_015063545.1 Oscillospiraceae bacterium
ACTCGGTGAAAGTGGGAGTTTGGGTTTTGCCGAGTTCAAGAGCAAAGGGCCATTCCTGAGAACCACGACCTAAGTCACATACATCGCAAGAGGAATCGCCGTCAGCATCGACGTGGTCGCTGGGATCGGTTTCATCTGCTATGTAGCTATCACCACATACTGAACAGGTGTATGTGGTGTACCCGCCTGCCAAACAAGAAGGAGAGGTAACTGTAGGGACATAGCTGTGATGTGTTGCGGGAACAGTTTCCTGAGCTACGAGAACTTTGTTACATACAGAGCAGTGTTTGCCTTCTGTAAGACCTGTTTCTGTGCATGTGGGAGCAATTGCCGTGTCAGTTACTTCAGTGTGACCTGTAGCAGGCACAGTCACTGTATTTCTGCCGAGCTCCTCATTACATACGGTACAGTAAACTACGTTGTCGTAAGAACCTGCATTTTCACAGTCGGGGGATACATTGTTTTCGGTAACTGTTGCACCTGCTTTATGTCCTGCCGCGGGAACGGATACAGTTTCCCTGCTAACCTCTGCGTTACATTCCGTGCAGTAAACAACCGAGTCATAAGAACCTTCGGTTATGCAATCGGGAGCTACGTTATTTTCAATAACCGCTTCGCCTGCGGTATGCTCGGTAGCGGGCACGGTGATGGGGGTTCTGAGAACCTCCGCGTTACATACTGTGCAGTAAATAACAGAATCGTAAGAGCCGTCTGTTACGCAATCGGGGGCTACTTTATTTTCAACAACTGCTTCACCCGAGGTATGTCCAAGTGCTGCAACTACATTCTGTGCTACGAGAACTTCATTACATACGGAGCAGTGCTTACCTTCAGTAAGGCCTGTGTTTATACAGTCGGGAGCAACTGCTGCGTCAACCACTTCGGTATGACCGAGAGCTGCAATTACATTCTGTGCTACAAGAACTGTATTACATACAGAACAGTGCTTACCTTCAGTAAGGCCTGTCTCTGTGCATGTGGGTGCTACTGTTGTGTCGACTGCTTCAGTGTGTCCAAGTGCGGGAATTACTTCCTGTGCTGTGATGACTTCACCGCATTCAGAGCATTCAACACGTGCCGTTGAACCTGTAGCGGTACATGTGGGCTCTACTGCTGAACCGGGAACAGTTACGGGTGTATGAGTGTGTTCCGTGGGTTGTTCGGTAATCGGTTCTGTAGGAGCTTTTGTTTGGGATTCTGTTTCTGCATCCTTACCGTTACACGCAACAAACGCAAGTGTAAAGCACAGGATGACAGACAGCAAAATGATTAATTTTTTCATGTTAATCTCCTTTAACATTTTGTGGGGTTTATTTAATCTTTTTCTTTGACGAGGATAATATCATTGGCATACGGCAGAGTTTTTATCCAATCACAGAAGGTATGCCATTCTGCAAGCTTGTGGTTTCTGCGAGCGTAGTATATACCTATGAGGTTTTCGTAATTGAGCGTTACGGTTCTCATTTGGTTGTACGATGAGGGCAGAAGCTGTATCATATTGTGCCAGTGCTGTCTGTTTGAGGTGTCTTCCAGAAAAGCAAGTCTTTCTTTTTCAAGACATGCAATTACAGTATCAAGCACCTCAAGCGTGCTTTCATCCATTCTGTCGTGCGAGAAATCTTCCCTGACGAATTCTTTTGCCTGAATCTTGTGCATTGTGGAAGTTGAATTCGCAACAGTACCAACCTTGTATGTATCGAATTCCTTCCACCAATAAAGCGGCGCGGTTATGTCCAGAGACACGAATATCTGGCGGAGATATTTTCTATGGTCACTACCTGCCCGGGCAAGCTTCACTGCTAACGACAGATCATTTTCGCCGAGAACATAATTGCCTTTCTCATCATAGGAGCTATCACTTCTTGACCAACTGTTCAGAGGATTTCTTGCGCCTCTGATTGCGTTTTCAAAATTCATGACGGAAACTCTTTGAATATTGAGCATTCTTCTTCTCCTTTCTTTTAGATGTAGCTATTCAACATATTATACCATATTTATCACTCAAATGTCAATAAAGCATATTGACTAATTTATTTATTCTGTTCTATTGACTTTGTACAAGAAATGTTTTATAATTATACTCGGGTTAATATATTTTTCGCGCGTCATTAAGCGGGTTTGAAACTCACATACTACGGAGGAATATTATGGAAATTGTAATTTTGATTTTGTGCATATTCATGCTCTTTATATCCGGCGCGTCATGCGCTGTTACTGTGCTTTTGTGGAACAAAATAAAGAACACAAAAGACAGCAGCACCCCCGAAATAAAAAATCTTCGCGAGGATATTCTCAATGAATTGTCCCGAAACAGAAATGAACAAAATCACCTTAACCATACGCAAAGAACAGAGCTTTCTGAGAGCTTGGATAAGGTAAGCAAAAATATTGAACAGCTTTCTCAGACAAATTCAAATCAGCTTACCGCTATGTACAGAGACATGTTCTCAAAGCTAAACGAAATACGCGACAGATCAAGTGAAGACACTCAAAAGCAGAATGAAAAAATACAGGCTTCCCTTGAAAAAATAAGAGAAAGCAATGAAAAAAAGCTTGATGAAATGCGTACCGTAGTTGACGAAAAGCTTACTGCTACTCTTACAGAAAGACTTGATTCGTCATTCAAGACAGTTTCGGAGCAACTTACCAATCTGTATAAGGCTCTGGGCGAGATGAAAGAAATGTCGGGCGGTATTACCGAGCATGTTTCTACCCTGAACAGAGTTCTTACAAACGTAAAGGCGCGCGGCACGTGGGCAGAAGTTCAGCTTAAAAATATACTTGATCAGACTATTCCTCAGATGTACGTTGAAAACTATGCTCCGAGCGAAAGATCAAAGGACAGAGTTGAATTTGCAATAAAAATTCCTTCCGGTGAAAATTACAGTGAGATAACATATCTTCCTTTGGATTCCAAGTTCCCAATCGAGGACTACATACGTCTTTGCGAGGCAGCTGACCGCGCAGATAAGGAAGGCCTTGAAAAAGCGCGCCGTGAGCTTGAGGACAGAGTTCTCCACGAGGCAAGGACTATTGCAAAATACATCAATGTTCCCAAAACAACTCCGTTTGCCATTATGTACCTCGCTACAGAGGGACTTTATGCTGAGATAGTATCGTCTCAGAACGGTCTTGTAGAGCGAATCCAGCGCGAATACAACATAATGATAGCAGGTCCTACTACTATTACGGCACTTCTCAATTCCCTTTCCATGGGCTTTAAAATAGCCGCAATAAATGAAAAGGCAAATGAGGTTCGTAAGATCCTTTCTGCTGTCAAAGGTCAGTATGATACGTTCGGCGCGCTTCTTGACAAGGCAAAGAAGAAGATTGACGAAGCGGGAATGACACTTGACAAGGCACAGCACAGAAGCAGTATCATTCAAAAGAAGCTTAAATCTATTGAGGCGGTTGGAGCATCCGAGGCAGATGCTTTCCTTGATATGAGTAACAATGACGGATACGAGCTTTCAGACGAAGATAAATTTGAGGATGCGTAATGAGTAAAAAAAATAATATTCCCCAGCCACGGATGGGCTTTAAATATACCGTTAACACGTTCATAAGTACGTTTATATCGTCTTATTTTGCGGTTAGCGCGTTAACATTACTTTTTAATTACAAGAGTGAAACACCGTTTACTTCTGTTGCGTTCCTGCAGGAAAACAGAGGCGGCTTTGATCTTGTGCTTCACGTGCTGTTTATAGCGTTCATTATGGGAATACTTACGCTTGTACAGTACATGTCACTGAGCGAAAAATCCACAGCATACGTGATGCTATGCTCAGCATTTATGTTTTCTGTGCTTGTGCTTGGCAAGGTGGAAGAAAATCAATTTTACGTTTTTCTTGCGGTCATGCTTGTTATGGCGGCGGTGATCCTGTATTCAACAAACAAAGGCTGCTTTGATTTCTTCCAAAAGGACATAAAAAAAGGAACTCTCATAGCCGGAGTTGCGGCTTTTGCGGTTGTATTCGGCGCGGTTATAGTGTGCATAGGAGTATTCCGATACATCACCTATTCAACACCCAATTTTGATTTTGGAATATTTGCGCACATGTTCAGAAACATGAAAGAAACGGGCACGCCCGCGGTTACGTGTGAAAGAGACAAGCTCATGTCGCATTTTGCCGTTCACTTTTCTCCCACATGTTATTTGATCCTTCCCTTTTATTACTTGTTTGATTCGCCGATAACTTTACAGGTGGTACAGGCTATAGTCCTTTATTCGGGAATAATTCCGCTTGTTCTTATCTGCAAACGCAAGGGTTTATCAAATAAGGTAACACTCATTGTTGGCGCAGTGTTTGCCGCTTATCCCGCACTTGGCGCGGGAACCTTCTATGACTTCCACGAAAACTGTTTTCTTGTTCCCTGTCTGCTCTGGCTTTTCTACTTCTATGAAACAAGAAAATATATCCCCATGGCAGTCTTTACGCTGCTTGTACTCGGTGTAAAGGAAGATGCGTTTATATACATTCTCTTCTTTGCGGCGTATATCTTTATAAGCGATAAAAATTGGAAAATATCCCTGCCGCTTATAGGTGTATCATTTATATGGTTTGCGTTTGCGTCATCATATATTTCGGCTAATAACGCAGACGGTGTTATGACAAACAGATTTGAAAACCTTATCTACAATGCCGACGATGGGCTTATAGGGGCGGTAAAGACCATAATTCTTAATCCCGGTTACACGCTTACTCAGCTTTTCAGTTCGTCGGGCGGTGGCTCGGACAAGGTAATATATCTGCTCCAGCTCTTTATTCCTCTTGGCTTTTTGCCGTTTGCAACAAAGAAATTTTCCAGATATATACTTCTCGCTCCCATTCTGATAAACACCTTGACGATGTATCAATATCAGCCCAATATCCAATTCCAATACACGTTTGGAATTATTGCGTTCCTGTTTTATCTGACTGTTCTGAATCTGTCCGAAATAAGCGTATTTGCAAAGAAATATCTTTTGCAGGTGGCAGCTGTCGCGGCGGTATTGCTGTTTGTTGGGGTATGCGTTCCCAAGTGTGCAAAATACGTTGAGTGGAATAAGGATTATTCCGATATGTACGAAAAATACGATTACGCGCTTGAGCAGGTTCTGCCCAAGGACGCAAGCGTTGCGGCATCGTCATTCCTTGTCTCCCATATTTGTGACAGAGATATTGTGTATGAGGTATATTACCATAAAACAAATGACGGAAAATACAAAACGGATATAGACTACGTTGTTCTTGACATGAGATATGAGGATCAGAGCAACCATGCGGCGCAATTTTATCTCAACAACGGTTATGAGGAATACTACAACGATGAAGGCTATGTCTTAATTTTGAAAAAGCAATAAAATAAAAATGCAGGGTTAATTCCCTGCATTTTTGTATGTATAATATTTACGCTTCAAAAGAAATCATATCGACAAACTGTCTTGCGGTTCTGGGGTTACGTCCACCGCCGCGTATCGCAAACGCCTCGGCTTTTGTGATAAGCTCGTCCTCGGGCATATTCACTCCCGCGCGGCGGGCAAGCTCGCAGACAATGTGAGCATATCCTTCTCTGTCGGATTTAAGATACGTAACTGTAAGTCCAAAACGCGCTGAGAGAGACACGGTCTCCTGCACCATATCCGCAGTATTTACGGAATCCTGACGCGCGGATGCCGATTCCTTTATCATATGGCGGTGATTTGAAGTCGCATAAATAACTGTGTTATTTCCTCTGCCCGTAACACCGCCCTCAAGGGTTGCCTTTAAGGCACAGAAATCCTTATCGTCAGAGGTAAAGGTAAGGTCGTCTATAAAGAATATGAATTTTAAGGGGTTGCCGTGCAGATGCTCGGTGACTTGCGGAATGAGAGAGAGTTGATTTTTCTTGAACTCAATAAGGCGCAGTCCTCGCTCTGCCATGCTGTTGACGAGTGCTTTTACAGTGGATGACTTTCCCGTTCCCGCATCACCGTAAAGAAGTACGTTGTTTGTGGGGCGAGAGGACAAAAATGCCTCTGTGTTGGTGATTACCTTTGCTCTTTCCTGCTCATAACCTACCAGATCGGAAAGGCTTATGGGATCGGGATTTTTGATGGGCAAAATCTCACCGTTGTCTCCCACCACGAACATTTTGTATTTGGCAAAAATGCCGTATCCCTTCGTATTTATCTGAGTCATTCTTTCGTGATAGAGGCTTGTAAAGTCAATATCACTTGTGCGCCATGTGGGCAGATTTTCGCCCTCGACCACGTCTCGCACGTCTGCTCCGTTGTATCTGGATATTTGTGTGATTATTGCAAGCTCGCGGTCAAGCATCTCCTCATATAACCCGTCCTCACCCTTGTTTGAAATGCGATACGCCGTGTAGATATTTTCGTCCTCAAGCACAACGCGAAGCAGATATTTCGAGAGGTCCGTTCCCTCGCTCATAAGTGTTGCCAAAAACTCTCCGTAAGCAAAGATCAGGGCACTTGTGTCTGCTTTGTCGGCCTCGTCAAGCTTTATAAGTGACTGAATCACCGGTAGCTTTATAAGATTGCGGAAGATAACAAGACTTCCAAGCTTTTTCTTTATGTTGCCGTTCATTTTTTGTCTCCGTAAAAATAGCTTATAGTTGGATTATACTCTTTTTGCCGCAATTTGTCAACCACAATTTAGCAAACTAAAATTTTCCGTTAAAAAATTTCTCAATTCTATTGACAAATCCGAAATGCTGTATTATAATATTATCAATAAGTTTTCAAATGCGTGGACAGGGGCAAAGATTAAAGCTAAAAGTCTTCAGAGAGTTGTCGGTTGGTGCGAGGCAGCGGCGGTGTTTTAGTCGAACTCTCCCTTGAGCGGTCAACCGAAAAGCTTTTGCTTATTAGGAAGAACGGGTTCTCCCGTTACAGAGAATGACGTATGCTTGTACGTCTTGAGTGGATATTATCAATCGGAGTGGTACCGCGGAAGTTTTGCTTTCGTCTCCCGTTTATGCGGAGAACGGAGGCTTTTTTGTTTTTTCGCGAAAACTTATTGAAATATACTGTTACATTTTGGAGGTAACAAAATGTAACAGTATATT
>SVTX01000057.1 GCA_015063545.1 Oscillospiraceae bacterium
GCGGGCTTTATGATCGACAATATTGCAAACGGTGTGCTGAAGCAATGGCATCTTGAGGATGCGGATAAATTGCCCCGTGACGGAAGTGTAACGCTTCTTGATACGAGAACGGCTACAGAATATAGTTGTGGTCATATTGAGGGCTTTCAGAATATTCCCGTTGACGAGCTGAGAAAAAGACTTGACAAGGTGGAAAAAGGTAAGCCAGTATACGTGATCTGCCAAAGCGGCCTTCGCAGTTACATTGCAAGTCGTATTTTGGAGGGGAATGGTTATACGGCATATAATTTCGCAGGAGGATTTCGTTTTTATGATGCGGTAACAAATGACCGTGCACTGATAGAACGTGCCACTGCCTGTGGAATGGATAACTAAACACGTACCACTCTTTCAAAACCGTTGTTCAAGACGCAGGCTATGAACTGACAGGAATTGAATAAGGCAGGTATACAAAATGTCCGCCGTGCGCTTTGCATCGGCGGACATTGTTTATATTTCACTTAGTTCTTCTAATTTGGTTTTGTCTGTAAGTTCAATCGTGCCGCGGGAGAGCTTGACCATTCCTTCGTTCTGAAAATATTTCAACATTCGTGTAATAACCTCACGATGAGAACCAAGGTGGTTGGCAACGGCTTCGTGTGTGATTTTTAGCATGTTGCTGTCCTCAATAGTGGATTCCTCCAAGAGGAAGGCGGCAACGCGCTTATCAAGACTCTTCCACATGATCTGCTCAACGAGCCACATAACGTCGGAAAATCTTGTAGCCATCAGCTCGTTTGTGTAATTCGCCACCGGTGCGGACTCTGCCATAATGCTTTGATATACTTCCACGGGTATGATCCAAAGGTCGGTGTCCTTTTCTGCCTCAATGGTGATGTCAAACTGAATGGAGCGCATCATACAGGACGCGGAAAACAGACACATATCCCGATCAAACAGACGGTAAATAGTGATTTCCCGTCCCTCATCGGAAAGTATGTAGGCGCGAAGCTGACCTGACTTTACTAGTAAAAGTCCTGTGCAATCATTGTTGCCGTTATGGATTACCACTCCTTTTTTTACCGTGCGGGTGATCAGCGTGCCGAGGATCTGTCCTTGATGAACCGTATTTAATTTATTCCAAATAGGGAAATAGTTTTGAAATTCCATATAATCCATCCTACCCTTATCCGCTTGTAAGTAGGAAACAGATAAGGAACGTACTTTTCGCTATGATACATGATTTGCTCCAAAAATTCAATACGAATAGGGCAAATGCATTGAATGATTCTGTAGGTTTGTCAAACATATGTTACATTTTGTTGACTAGTGTAAATCGCCGCCGGTTTGGTTAGAAAAGCGAATTTCTAACCAAACCATACATCTATCCGAATACATTATCCCGGTATGCGTATTGCCGATTAGTTTTATGTCTAATAGAACTTTCACAACGCCATATTCTTCAGCCTATTTAATTAAAAATAGATGAAAGAACAGAACTTGTGTTGTCTTATTCATAGTTCAGTTTTTTCCTTGGCTATTTTCACAGGTTTGATATAACGCATGTATTGTAATCCTACAGAAATTCATGCAATGTTTTTCTGATTACACAACTGAATAATACGGTTCGTAACAGCGTTTTTAGTATTCATAGAACAACCTCTACGATATATCGCATATTGAGGTGAATTTATGAAAGATAATACCTGCTGCTTTTTTGGTCACAGAACCATAAACGAAATCCACGAGCAGAGGACGAAATTAACCGATGCCATTGAAAAAATCATTGCTGACGAAAAAGTCGATACTTTTTTGTTTGGCAGCAAATCGGAGTTTAACTGCCTATGCCTTGAACTTGTGACCAAATTAAAAGAAAAATACCCACACGTAAAACGAATCTACGTGCGGGCTGAATTCCCGTTCATCAACGATGACTATCTGAACTATTTGCTAAAATCCTACGACGAACTCGACGCCCCACCACCCGCAAAAGCGGCACTAAAATCGCCATAGACTACGCCACCAAAAAGGGTAGAGAAGTTATTCTTCCCCTTTGAAAAAATAATCTATTTTTGCTATAATACAGATATAAGTAGATAGTGACCTTAAGCTCAGAGATACTTACTGCAAATTTGACAGACTTGCGGTAACTTCTGGCGGCAACGTTCTTATGGTCACAGACTCGTAAATGATGAGAATTTTGTCATTGCTTTTTGGCGTCTGTGATCATTTGATTGCGGGCGCTCTTTTTGTCATATTTGCTAATATTAAGTAAAGGGGGAAACAACTGTGTTTTCCAAACTTAAGCTGTCACTTAGCCGTATCAATTACAGGCTCTTTTTTGCTCTTCTTGTCCTCGGACTTGCGCCAACCGTTTACACCACCGTCCGTGTGTTCTTCCTCGGTCAGCTACCGGGCGAATGGTCCTTCTCCATAGCAGGACAGCTCTCGTGGGTGAACCTCATTTATGAGATTATAAATGAAGCCATAATACTTCCGTTGTTCTACTTTATCGGCAAGGTCAAGGACGACAAGAACGCTTTCTCAAACCGTGTACGAACCGGTATGCTCCTATCTCTTGGAATTTACGCCGTCCTATCTGCTGTCATTATGGTCTTCGCAGAGCCCCTTCTTAACATAATGGCTACCGACACGAGTATCATCGAAGCTTCCGCATCCTACATACGAATCGAGAGCGTTGCAAACGTTTTCTCTATCCTCACGCAGTTTGCACTCGTTGCACTTGTTACGGTTAATAAGAGTAAATATCTCTATGCTCTCACAGGCGCAAGACTTGTGTTGTGTCTTGTGTCCGATACCTTCCTCGTTTCCGCTTTGTCTATCTCCGCAAACCTCGGTGTCAACGGAATCGGTTATTCTAACATCATAGTAAACGCGCTCCTTCTCGACGTATCGCTCATGCTTCTCGCAAAGGAACGTATCAAAGTATTTGCGAAAATCAAGCTTGATTTCGCTTGGACGAAGGAATTCGTCAAGATCGGCGGGATCTCAGGCATAGAATCCCTCGTTCGCAACTTGGCGTATATGGTGATGATCGCCTGAATGGTAAACGTCGTAGGAGAGCAGGGGACATATTGGGTAGCAAACAACTTTATTTGGGGATGGCTTCTTTTGCCCGTGCTTCAGCTTGGAGAACTTATTAAGCAGGAGGTTGCCACAGATAGGGAAAATATCCGTCGTAACTCTCTCGGATATTTTGGAATTACCGCCATTATCTCAGTTTTGTGGTTTGTCAGCATTCCGGTTTGGAAGCCGTTTATGACGCATGTGCTCGGCTTTGCCGACGTAGATAAGCTATTTGACCTTGTGCTACTTCTCGTAGGTTTCTACATGTTGTACGCTATTCAGAACGTGTTCGATTCCACTTTTTACGGTCTTGGCAAAACAAGCTATATGCTTTTCGAGTCAGTAGTTACAAATTCTGTCTATTACGGAATCGCCTTTGTGCTTTATGCTACCGGTACTTGGACTCCTACACTTACAGGAATCGCGCTTCTTTTCGGTGTCGGCAACGCTTTTGACAGTGTCGTTTCACTTCTTGTTTATGCATTCCTCTTACGAAAAGAGAAGATCAATATTTTGAGGGTTGAATAAAAATTGCCGCTGAAAAAAACTCAGCGGCGTTTTACTTATCATTATCCTAAATTCTCAATTCGCTTGCAAATAAGCTTTTCAAATGCCGTTTTCATGTCATTAGGCAGATAGGACTCCCTGCAAAGTGCAAGATATGTGTCGCGCATGGAGACGATCTTGGCAATCATCTTTTCTGCTTGCTTGCGGTCAAGTCCAGCATTTTCCGCGAAGGTAAGAAAATCGTTCCTTCTGATATTTCGCTTTTTGCCGTTTAGCGTCAGCGCAAGCTCTTCGGTGTCGGCGGGCATAATAACGTTGACAGGAAGCATATCGTAAGCATCCGACAGATGATAACGTCCACTGCCACACTCGGTCTCAATGAGCGAAAAGTTCTTAAGATGCATATCCGAATTGCCGATAGCGTAGGAGAAAACAATACGCAAAAACAGGTCTGCCATGTCAAGACCGCGGCTCTCCGAGTAGGCATCCACTACCTTTGCACAACGTTCGTAGGAGCCCTTATATTTGTCGGCGGTCAGTCGGTTCTCAAGCTGACAGAAGTCCTCCATAGCAAGCATTTTCGTTGCTTTGCCAACCTTCAAACGGTCAATTCGGCGGGTGATATAGGCATATTCACGCTTATCCGCGCCGATTTGCAAAAGTGCAAAGGGAACTGTTTTGATCTTGGTTGCAACTGCCATCTGCATTACAAGATACTCCGCCTCGGGCAGAGCCGTGTATTCATTTGTCTGCGGTTTGAGAATGTATCCCGTGGGATAGTTCACGAGAGTAAGACGGGGATCGCTGTCCTCGCTCAGATGCAAAGAGAGCTTCTTCTGCACGCCGGGAACAGTATATCCCTTGGCGGTACTTTCGGTGGCAATCTGCTCCAAAACCGAATCGGAAACGTCGATGTCGGGGAGCTTTTTTGTGCCGAAAAACTTCTTGATGCAAGCACTGTGCCAAGAGCAGGAAAGCTCATAGGGCGTGGAGGCGGCACTAAATTCCTTTCCGCAACATAAACACCTCATAATCTCACCTCCCGAACGCTGACGTTGCCGATGGGATCCTTGCAGGCAACGAGCAGTATGCCGAAACGGTCGCTTTGACTCAACTTCCAGTTTCGGGTGACGACGTTTAACAGCCATCCCTCAGGGATGAGTCCGTCAAAAAAGGCGAACAACGTTTTTGATGTGTATTCTTCTTTTTGCTTAGGGAGAGTGAGGCTCACGTGAGTGGACTCGGGGCGTGCAAGATATTCCTCGTCGTAGAGAAAGGAATAACCGGAATCGGTCTCCTTGAGAGTTCCTGCGAAAGCATCCCGAACGTATACGTAAGCGCTGCGGTACGTTGTATCCATTATGACTCCTTCCTGCCGGGAACGGCTTCCATGCCGAACATCGCAAGTGCCTGATTCACCTTGTCCATGCGCACGGTCTCTTTGCCTTGTTCGAGCTCACGTACGAAGCGAAGTCCGAGTCCCGAACGGATTGCGAATTCCTCCTGCGTAAGCCCTGCTTCTTTTCTTTTTTGTTTGATAAACTGAGAAATCGTATTCATATACATATCTTACACCCTTTCGGGTACAATGTCAACAGTGTTTTGAAGAATTATACCCGTAAAGGTGTAAAAAAATTGAACTGTCACAAAATAATCCCGAAAGGGTATAGTGATACTCTCGTGATGGTAATTGTCATGCTCGTTTTTCGAAGAGTGAAAAAGAAAATTTAAAATGTGTAAAATAGGCCTCGGAAAATATTACTTAAAACTTCGGTGAAATGTCCCGTAAGTTTCAAATGAGTGCAGGACTGTTAATCATTGATGTCGCCTATTCGAGCTAAGCACTGGGATGGCTGTATTTATATGGTGAGGACTGTTAATTTTTGGGAGAGGTGTGTTATAATGGAAGCGATGGTAGGCGATATGGTTGTTAAGACAAGAATCCACCATTAAATCCTATAAATCAATAGTATATCATGTGGATTTGATGGAAAATCATGATGAGTAATCTATAAACGCTGTTTTCAGGAGTTGTGTATGTCAAACCAATTCTTAACCAACTATACTGAGGTAACATTCCTCGATAAAATAAAAGATAATCTGCGCAGATGCAAGTCGTTTGCGTTCTCGGTCAGCTTTATCAAGAAGGCTGGTCTTGTTCTACTTTTCAAGGATATTGAAGCAGCGGTCGAGCGCGGAGTGCAAGGGCGTATTATTACATCTACATATCAAAACTTTACAGATATTGAGTCTATAAAGAGTTTCTTTGCGCTTCAGTGTAAGCATAGCAATTTTGCGTGTCACCTCGATCATGAATGCTTCCACGATAACCATTATTCGACTCTCGGATATCACTCAAAGGGATACCTTTTTGAGCTTGACGATTGCTATGAGGTA
>SVTX01000058.1 GCA_015063545.1 Oscillospiraceae bacterium
TGACCTTCCACGATGAGAGGCTACGTGAACTTTTCGATATCAAGATATTTGCGGACGCTGATGCAGACGAGCGAATTTTGCGCCGTCTCCGCCGCGACGTGACCGAGAGAGGACGTGACATTGACGGAGTTATCAATCAGTACGTAAATACGGTTAAAATAATGCACGGAATTTACGTTGAGCCTACGAAGAAGTATGCGGATATTATTATCAACGGCGGCAGAAATCTTGTCGCGCTTGATATCGTTGCTTCAAGAATCAAAAGAAAATTAGGCAAATAAAGATACACCACAGAGAATATCAAGAACTTTACTTGCCCCGCTTGCGTACTCTGTAAGTTGGTTTTCGAGGAGACTTAACTAAAGTACAATTAAATAAAATATGGAGCAGAACGCATACCGCGGTCTGCTCTGTTTTTTGTTCTTATGAGGCGTTTTGTTACTTAAACGAGTGAATTTTATTGAAAAATTCTTTTTTATAACAAAACACAAACATTTTACAAAGAAATCAAAAACATCTGAAAAGTATAATAAACTTGCAAATCAGAAACAAAAAACAATCAGATAAGGATAAAAAACAAATGAGGATCAAGGACTTTTTCAAGAATGCATTCAGCGACATGAAGGAAAGCACAAAGTCTCAACATGAGACAGACAAGGCTGAATTTCAGGCAGTAAAAGCAGAATCCAAAGCGAACTTTGAGGAAAACAGAGGCCATAATACATATGCTAAAGCAAAGGCAGATGCAAAGAAGTCTTGGGATGATGCGCACATGAGCCCCTCCGAGAGAACCGCAAAGATCCGCGAGGAGAACGCAGCAAGAACTACCGCAGCAAACGAGAGAACCGATGCAGCTAACGCTCGTTACGAAGCGGCAAAGAAATAACAAAAATAAACAACGTAAGCGGGGCGTAAAAACACGGCTCGCTTATGTTGCGTTTATATACTACAAGTAATAAGGAGTAAAAAATGAACGCTATTGAAATCAGAAATCTTTCAAAAAGCTTTCGAGGACTGTATGCGGTAGATCATCTGAATATGACCGTTCCGCAGGGAGCGATATACGGCTTTATCGGTGAGAACGGAAGCGGAAAGTCCACCACAATGAAGCTAATGTGCGGGCATCTCGTTCCCAACGGCGGTGAGATCAAGCTGTTTGGCAGAGATTATACCGATCCCGGCGTGCGCGTAAGAGTCGGCGCACTTATTGAGAATGCCGGCTGTTTCCCCGGTTCGTCCGTGTATCAGAACCTTATGATGCAGTGTATCAATCTTGGTATTGAGAACGCTGACGAGGAAATCCGCCGTGTGCTTGGCATCGTTCGCATGAGCGAGCATTCCGAACTGAAATTCAAAAAATGTTCTCTCGGAATGAAGCAGCGTATCGGTATTGCCATGGCTCTGCTCGGAGATCCCGCGCTTCTTATTTTAGATGAGCCAATAAACGGACTTGATACGGACGGTATGCGTATTATGCGCGAGATTCTCGTTGACATCACAAAAAAGTACGGTTGTACCGTTCTCATTTCCTCTCACATTCTCGGTGAGCTTGAAAAAATCGCAACCCATTACGGAATTATCCGTCAAGGCAAGATGATTATGGAGCTAACCGCTTCGGAGATGGATTCGAGAGCACAGGTGTTTACCTCACTGAAATGCGCGGATATGCAGGGCGCAAAAGCGGTTCTCAAAAAACAGTATGCCGACGTGAGAAAGGAAGAAGGATATATCCGCATTTATGACGTGGATGATACCGCTTCTATCGTAGATTACTTGATGAAAAACGGTCATATCGTGAGTGAGATCAAGAAAAATAAGATCGGTCTGGAAGAATATTATATTGAACTTATGTCAAAGAAGGAGGTTGAATAAAATGACAAGCTCAAGAGAAATTACATTTGAATCGCCTACCTTCGCAAGACGAATTAAGGGTATGCTCGGCGTGGACTTCTACCGTCTGTTCCACACACCTCTCTTTTACATCTTCCTTGCCATTGCCGCAATCATTCCTGCAATGGTATCGGCTATGACCATGATGCCCGATCAAAACGGACAGACAATGGAGCCTCTCTATTCTAACGTGTGGCAGATTATGGCTGCAAATGAGCCGTTGTACGTAATCAGAACTATATCCGATTATGCCAACATGAATATGGTATTTATATTCGGCGGTATTATGGTGTCCATTTTTATCGGTCATGACTATAAATCGGGTTACGTCAAGCAGCTCTTTACAACTCATGCAAAGAAGCAGGACTATATGATCTCCAAGAGCCTTGTGTGCGCCTTTGCTATGGCTTGTATGTGCATTATGTATCTCTTCGGCGGTACGGTGGGCGGTTTGCTGGCAGGATATGAAACTGACGTGAACGTAGGCTCGCTCATTATTGCCATTCTTGGTAAAATTATTATGTCGCTCGGTTGGGCAAGCCTTTACACCTTCTTAAACGTGATCTTCAGAAGATATTTCGGTGTTTCCGTGGCATCCTCCTTCTTTTTCGGAACGGGTATCCTTATCATTGGTGCGGCGGCAATCGTCGAAGGAATCAATCTTCCTACGAGCTTCCTTAACATTTTCCTTTACGGTGCATCCGTAAATGCGAATTTGTCAAGTGAAATCGGCTCTTTGCTTATCTGCATTGTAGTGTCGGTTGCTTGGGCAGTGATCTATAACGTGGCAGGCACGAAGCTGCTCAATAAGTGCGACGTATATTAAAAGGGGGCGAAAAAATGAATGCAATAGAAATCAGAAATCTTTCTAAAAATTTTGGTCCTAAACAGGCAGTATGCGGGCTTGATATGACTGTTCCGATGGGAGCAATATACGGCTTTATCGGTGAAAACGGCTCGGGGAAATCCACAACAGAAAAAATGATCTGCGGTCTTATTCCCACAAGCGGCGGCTCAATAAAGCTTTACGGCAAAGATTACGGGGATGAAGGCGTAAGGGCAAAAATGGGAGTTCTTATTGAAGCTCCCGGGTGTTTCCCCGGACTTACGGTTTGGAACAATATGATGCTTCAAGCGGCAAATCTTGGAATTCCCAATGCCGAGAAGGAAGTCATAAAAATTTTGAAAACTGTCAGAATGGAGGGCGCGGCAGGCAATAAATACAAGAACTGCTCCCTCGGTATGAAGCAGAGAGTTGGAATTGCAATGGCACTGCTTGGCAATCCAACACTTCTTATCCTTGACGAACCGTTAAACGGACTTGATGCGGACGGAATGAGAATTATGCGTGAGATATTTACGGATATTGTAAAGGACGGGCAGAGAAGTATCCTTGTATCCTCGCATCTACTCGGCGAGCTTCAGAAGGTGGCAACTCACTACGGCATCATCCGTCACGGAAAAATGATTGTTGAAATGACCTCAGATGAGCTTGATGCAAGCTGTCGTACTTATGTTGCTTTGCAGTCTGCCGAGATGAACAAAACTAAAATGCTTCTTGGATGTAAATATTCGCGCGTGGAACAAGATGAAGCGGGATACATTCGTGTTTACGATATAACAACACCTGAAGAAATAGTAACTTACCTCTATGAAAACGGTATTTGTGTAACTGAAATTAAGACCGACAAGATAGGTCTTGAAGAATATTATATTGATTTGATGAAGGAGGGAAGATAATATGGAAAATGCAGTAGTTTTTGAGAAAAAAAGCTTTATAAAACGCACAAAAAGCATGCTTAAAGTGGATTTCAAAAGACTGTTTTTGTCGCGCACCTTCTATATTATAGTTGCCGCTTGTCTTGTTGCGCCAATTCTTATTTTTGTAATGACATCCATGATGGATGGCTCAGTTTCGGTAAATCCTCAGACCGGAGAAGAAACCGTCATCGAAGGATTTGATAACGTGTGGCAAATTATCGGCTCGGTAAATGATCCTGATGCAAATGCTGAAAATACAAGCGGAGATATGGCGGCAATGGACATGGGTATTACAAGCATGTGTAATATAAATATGCTGTATTTTGGAATTGCGGCACTTGTATGTATCTTTGTGGCTGAGGATTTCAGAAGCGGATATTCAAAAAGTCTTTTTACCGTTCGTTCAAAAAAGACGGATTATGTGATGTCCAAAACTATAGTGATGATTTTTGGCGCGGCTATGATGGTGCTTGCATTTTTTGCCGGCTCGCTTGTGGGCGGCGCCGTGTCGGGAGTTTCGTTTGAAATGATTGGGTTTAATATTACCAATCTCGTAATGTGTGTTTTGTCAAAAATGGTACTTGTCAGTGTATTCGTGCCGATTTATCTTATCATGAGTGTTGTGGCAAAGCAGAAACTCTGGATGTCAATTCTTCTTTCAATGATGGTGGGCATGTTTCTCTTTATGATGATTCCTATGCTCACACCTCTCAATGCGAGACTTGGGCACGTGCTTATCGGCGCTGTAGGCGGAGTAGGCTTTGGCATAGGACTTGGAGCCATCAGCAATCTTGTTCTGAAAAAGACAAGTCTTGTATAATATTTCGGTGTTGTTTTTTGTATTTTTATCTTTTGTGGTGCCGGTTTTATCAAAGATTAAAGATAGTAGATATTAGAAAGATTTTTGATAAAAGTAAAAAATGAAAACAAAACTTTAACATTTCTGTGTTATAATGAAGTGTAAAAGCAAAATTTCGCCCATTGGAGGATGAAAATATGTTTAAAATTTTAATTGTTGAGGATGACAGAGATCTGAATAGCAGCGTTTGCTCATTTCTCAATAATTCGGGATATGAAGCAGTTGGCTGTCTTGACGCGGAAAGCGCTTACGACGAGATGTATAGAACCACGTTCGACTGTATAGTTTCGGATATTATGATGCCGAACATTGACGGCTTTGAGTTTGCAAAGACCGTGCGCTCACTCAACAACGATATTCCCATTCTTTTTATGACTGCCCGTGATGATTTCGCGTCTAAGCAAAGGGGATACCGAATCGGCATCGATGATTATATGATAAAACCCATAGATCTGGATGAGCTTTTTCTGAGAATCGGCGCGCTGCTTCGTCGCTCTAAGATTGCATCCAGTCGCCGTCTTGAGGTCGGTAATTTTGTTATGGATGCCGATGAGCGTTCAGCAACGTTAAACGGAGAAGAAATATCTCTTACCGCAAGAGAATTTGACCTTTTGTACAAGCTTTTATCGTATCCAAAGAAGACATTTACACGCACACAGCTTATGGATGAGTTCTGGGACGTAGATACTCAGTCAAGCACAAGAACGGTGGATGTATATATGACAAAACTGAGGGCAAAGCTTTCAGAGTGTGACTCGTTTGAGATACAGACTGTTCACGGTCTTGGTTACAAGGCGGTGATAAAATGAAAAAAGAAGATACGACGAAAAAGATACTTGGCACGGTTAGCAATTTTTTTATATTCTTTTTGCTCGCCGCATTTGTGACCACTTGTTGCATTATGCTGTTCATTACGGCATTACAGAGTTCTATCGGGCGGATGTTCACAAAAGAAGAAATAACGGTCGCTGCCAAAATTACGATGCTCAACGTGATACTTCTGAGCATCGGCATGGCGCTCATCGATTATGTTCGCCGTAAGTTCACGGTAGAACGCCCCGTAAAGCGAATTACCGATGCGACCTCAAAAATGATAGAGGGAGATTTCAGCGTTCGCATTGAGCCTATCTCAAAATTTGCTAACGATGATAGCTTTAATGAAATTATAGAGTGTATCAATAAAATGGCTACGGAACTTTCAGGCGTAGAAACACTTCGAACCGATTTTGTCGCCA
>SVTX01000059.1 GCA_015063545.1 Oscillospiraceae bacterium
AACGATAGCTTCAAGCGCCGCCTCGTCTCCGTCATGCGCTCTCGCAACAAGCTCCCTGTTTCTTAAAAATCTTTCATCAGCCCCGCCCTGTGTGTCCTGTACCGCCGAAATATTGGACAATGATTCCATATAAACCTCGCAATTTGTTTTTTATGTATCCCTGTCAACAAATTGCTTATAGAGTATTACCGTAGTGCCGACACCAACCTTGGAGCGAACACCCACCTTATCACAAAAGCTTTCCATGACCGTAAAGCCCATTCCGCTACGCTCATCCTCTCTGTCCGTTGTAAACAGCGGCATTCTCGCCTGTTTTATGTTTTCAATTCCGCATCCTCGGTCTCTTATTTCTATTTTTACAGCCCTACCTTCCATGAGGCTGACGGTTATGTAAATAAGCCCCGAGGTGTTCTTGTATGCATGAACTATACAGTTTGTCACCGCCTCGGATACAGCGCATTTTATGTCTGCGATCTCAATTGCCGCAGGATCAAGGGATGCGCAAAAAGCCGCCACCGCGGCTCTTGCCATTCCCTCATTTACAGATATAGCCGGAAGCTTTATCTGCATTTTGTTTATTACAGCTCCCGAAAATTTTCTCTTCTTCATATACGTCTCTTCCTTATTTTTTATTTATCTGCCGGTTTTTTTGCAGTACAGCGCCTGCCCTTTACCTTTGGTGTAGCACGTATCGCTTCTTGTTTTGTATGCTTGATTTTAATTACCCGTTCCATGCCCGCAAGATTCATTATTTTCTCTATTGCAGGATTGGGATCTGTAACTATCACCTCTCCGCCAAGCTCATTCATCACCGAGTATCTGCCCATAATAAGCCCTAAGCCCGATGAATCCATAAAGTTTACCGCCGACATATCCATAATAAGCCCGCGCGGTTTTTTCTGATATATCTCGCTGTCAATTGCAGTTCTTACCGAACTCGCGCTGTGATGATCTATTTCTCCGCGAAGCTTTATCTTGAGGTAACACCCCATAAATTCGCTATCATATCCCGGCTTTTTGTCTTTTGCCGCACACATTTTTCTGCCTGTTCTCCTCTCTTCATATGAGATATTTTTACTTGTATATAATTCTACCACAACGCATATGAGAAATTTGTCGCTCTGCGCTGTCGAAAAAATTTTTTAAAAAAAGACTTGTCGCGCCGGTAAGTTCTTTTTTCAAAGCTATAAAATATGGCGGGCAAGACTGATTCAGTCAGATGCAGAAGGCGTGATTTGGCAATCGTAGGCGCACGAGGGTACGCCAGAGCGCCAAATCTCGACTAAAAAGCCACATAAAAAAAGAAGAAATCCGCCAAAATTGACGGATTTCAACTTATTAAAGAATAAATCTACATTTTACTGTTGGATCTTGCCTTTTATAACGGTGTGGCTTTTGTTCTGCGCTGAATGTAGCGGTCCACGTCTTTATCCAACTATCTTCTGTGCTACGTTCATGGGAACAGTCTCATATCCCGTAACCTCGTAGTCAAAGTATCCTCTGCCCTGCGTCATAGCGCGGAGAACGGTGGGATAGTCAGCAAGCTCTGCCTTGGGAACCATAGCGTGAACTACAGTATAGCCTATCTTGCCCTCTACTGCGTCCATACCCATAACTGCGCCACGGCGCTTGTTAAGGTCGCCCATTACGTCACCAACGAGAGACTCGGGAACGGTAACGTCAAGATTTCCAACGGGTTCAAGAAGCACGGGACCTGCCTGCTCAAGACACTTTTTGTATGCAAGAGATGCAGCAGTCTTGAAGGAAAGCTCGTCCGAGTCAACATCGTGGTAAGAGCCGTCGTGGAGATCAGCTGCAAGACGCGTCATAGGATAGCCATACGCACCCTTGAGCATCGCGTCCTGAAGTCCCTTTTCAACTGCGGGGTTGAAGTTCTTGGGAACTGCGCCGCCGACAACGGATACAGTGAACGTAAGACCTTCTTCCTCAGAGGGAGAGAACTTGATCCAAACGTGACCGTACTGACCGGAACCGCCGTTCTGCTTTTTGTGCTTACCTTCAACGTCAACGGTCTTTGTTATCTTTTCTCTGTAAGGAATTGCGGGAATGTCGTATCTGATATTAACGCCGAAACGGTTCTTGAGGTTAGCCGCAAGAATAGTCAGGTGCATATCGCCCATAGCATAGATGAGCTGCTGCTTTGTTTCGGGATTATTCTCATATCTGAGCGTCATATCTTCCTCGGTCATTCTTGCGATAGCCTGAGAGATCTTGCTCTCGTCCTTAGCTGTAAGGGGATACATAGCTCTGCAGTAGTAAGGAGTTGCGTACTGAACTGCCGTGTAAGAAATACTTCCGGACTGAGAAAGCGTATCGTTTGTATTGGTATCAACAAGCTTGGAGATCATACCGATATCTCCGCAAGCAAGCTCGTCAACCTCTACCTGCTTGTTACCCTTCATTATGTAAATGTGAGCAAGTCTTTCCTCAGAGCCGCTTCTTGAGTTCTTAAGAACTGCATCCTTTTTAACACTGCCACTCATTACCTTGAAGAAGGACATCTTACCTACGAACGGATCGGCAACGGTCTTGAATACGAAGAGCGCAGGTTCACCGTCAACATTCACCTCGACGTCGCCTGCCACGGTCTTTTCAACCTTTTTAGCTGTGTGTCTGGGGAAGGAAGCCGCGATAGAATCCATCATTGCAACAACACCCCAAAGTCTTGTAGCCGCGCCACAGTAAACGGGAGTGATAGAGCCATCGATAATACCCTGGTGAAGGCCGTCAACACATTCCTCCTTTGTGAAGGGCTCGCCGTCAAAGAACTTCATCATAAGCTCCTCGCTGGTACCTGCAACAGCCTCCCAAAGAACTTCCTTATATCTTTCAGCCGCAGCCTCAAGATCAGGAGTGGTATCTGTAGGAATTCTCTTTCCGGAATCATCGTATACGTAAGACTGCATATCGAGAAGGTCTATCATCGTAATATCCTTACCGTTCTTACCTACGGGAATAAATACAGGACAAAGGGACTTACCGAACTTCTCACGGAGCTGGTCAAAGGTTGCGTTAAAGTGAGCGTCGAGAAGGTCGCACTTATTGATAAAGAACGCCTTGGGAACACCCGCCTCTGTTGCTCTGTCCCATGCAAGCTCAGTTCCGACTTCCATTCCGGACTTACCGTCAACACAGATAACTACGCTGTCAGCAACACGTGTAGCCTGCTTTACCTCGCCTTCGAAATCAAGATAGCCGGGGGTGTCTATAATATTGATCTTAACGTCTTTCCAAAAAACGTGCGCAAGAGATGCGGAAAGCGAGAACTTTCTTGCCTGTTCCTCTGCGTCATAGTCGCATACTGTGTTACCTGCGGGAACGTTACCAAGTCTGTCTGTACCGCCGGAAACGAAAAGCATAGCCTCAGCAAGAGAAGTCTTACCGGAGTCACCGTGACCTGCGAGAGCTATGTTACGAATTTGTTTTGTGTTGTAGGTTGCCATAGGAGTTTTCCTTTATCACGCGATGCCGTGATTACCTTTCTATAGTAAATATAATTGGATACCAAATAAAAATAAACGGTATATATAAATTATACAGTATTTTCGATTAAAAATCAATGATTTTTGTTGACTTTTTTATGTTCAATTTATAGAAACTGTAAAGACAATTTTGTGTAATTGTAACAATTATAAGGGTTTTGTGCAAGTATAGGAATAATGTGACCGTCCACGCGGCAAAATAGCAACAAACCGTAGATAAGAAAGGCAAAAAAATGGATTTTCAAAACAAATATAAAACTGAAAAATTAGGAAAAGACGAAAAAAAGAAAAAAGCCGACCTTGAACGCCGCACAGGTGTTCCCGATCCCCCCGTGCCCAACCGCGCGCACACGCAGATGTCAAGCAATCCGTTTGGTCAGTCCCCTTTTTACGTGAATACAAAAAAGCGCGACAAGGAAGAAAGCATCAAGAAGCATATAGATAAAGAATAAAGGAAACAACGCCATGGCATCCCATGGCGTTGTATTTTTAATAAAGTATTTAAGCTTATTTAAGCGTAGGATATTCGCCGTCCGTTACGTTCCAGATTTCTCTGTCCCAATAAACCGTGTCATAGACGAAATCCTCTGACTGCATAGTAGCAGTATCTATACCCGTGGCATTTGAATCGGTATATTCGGTCTCCGCCCCGCTAAGCGTAAAGCTTGCCTCTGTGTTATAATAGCATCTGAACAATACTGCCGACGTGCCCACACTGTATGCAAATGCCTTTGTATTGGATGTACTTGCAGATTCTATATCAGTCGTTGAGAAGCAGCAGCTGATAGAGCTACCGCTGACTGCACTTCGTACAAACCCGCCTATATTGCTACTACTTGCCGTTGAGGTAATGCTGCCCGTAGAATAACAATATGCTGTTGTACCTCCTTTGTCTGCCGTACAGACAAATCCAGCAATGCATCCCTTCATTGACGTACTGATATCTACATCTGCAAAACAATTCTCCACAGATGCATACTGGTTCTCAACAAAGCCTCCAATATACAAACCCGTAAAGGATGTATTTCCATTTGTGATGGTTCCACTCAAACTACATCCGTTTATTGATCCACCAGTTTGGTTAGTTGAAACAAATCCACCTACTGACGGCCTCCTTGTGATATTACCTTCTCCATTAAGTATCAAATCTATATTTCCGTGACAATTAATAACACTACCACTGTTCTCTCCCAATACACCGCCAACTCTCAAGATGTTTTGTGCATCTGAAGAGCTGTTATCTGAGTGGTTTCTTACAGTTGCTATTATCTGTACATTTGAAGTTACCCCTTCCACTGTACCATTCTGATTAGCACCAACAACTCCTCCTACGTATACAGTGTTAACTATATCTCCATCATAATAGCCGTAGTAACGGTTAGTATACATAGTTAATTTTGCCTCAACAACACAATTCGAAATTGTTCCGCTATTTGAACCTGAAAGCACACCATAATACGCGTAATACTCACCCTCTTTCCAATTTATGCTTTGCGTATATGATACCTCACCATCTAAAACCTTGCAATTTGATATAATTCCCGTATTTATTCCGGCAATTATTCCAGTTCTGCCATGGAAAGATGCGTTAGCCGAAAACGAAAATCCTTCAAAAGTAACGTTCTTGATAGTTCCCGAATTCGTATTAAAGAATCCCGCAGTTGCAGATGATAAAGTAAGAATAAAGTTATAAATCTTATGTCCTTCTCCGTTAAATTCACCCGCAAAATCACCGAGAGATGCAGTTAATGTCTGCCCTTCAAGGTTTATGTCATTTACAAGATAGTATTTTGCGGTAGCGCCCGAAGGGATTGCAAGCAAATCTTCTACTGTTCTTATCGGAATGCTCTCAGAGAAATATGCGTAAAGCGTGGTATTCTCTCTGAAAGCCGTATCAAACTCGTAAGCTTGTGTAAGCTCTTCATCAAGATACCATCCTATAAAGTGATAGCCACTCTTTGTCG
>SVTX01000060.1 GCA_015063545.1 Oscillospiraceae bacterium
GAAGAAATCCTGTTACCTGACTATGATACACTGTTTGACAAATCTGCTCATATCTCTGATATCTCAACTGTACTCCTGTCAATAAAAATCTTCCGCGAATCAAGTATTGAAGAAATTGATAGGATAACATCAAAATATATCCCCTTATTTTCTCAAAACTGTGCTGTTCTCTGGGGAGTAAGCTTTGATAACGGGAATGATAATCGAGTAAAAGTATGCATGATAGGCGTATACTGAATTTGTCGGTGAATCGAAATTAAACGTATTTCAACAAAAAGCGGGAGAATTTTTATCTCCCGCCTTTTATTATGCTTGATTATTATGCTTGATTTTTTCTTACTTGCTAGCCTCTTCCACAGCAACAGCAACCGCAACGGTCATACCAACCATGGGGTTGTTACCCGCGCCGATCAGACCCATCATTTCTACGCATTAGACTCATCATTGACACATGGTGGTGTGGAAAAGCCTTATAAAACCTAGTTTTTACCTTGAAAAATCATTTTGCCGGACACATCATATTAAGTTTTTCTGAAAACATTATATCGCGTTTTGATGTTGCCGTAAATGATGTGGCCGAAGAGTTTGCGGAAAGGTTGCAAAACAAAATAAAAGATTCTATTTTGAAATATTATATTGCAAAACAGAAAAATATGTGATATACTGTAATTACTATATTTTATAGGAAGGTGTAGTATGGCTGTAAGTTATAAGAAACTTTGGATACTCCTCATTGAAAAGAATATGAAGAAGACCGATCTGCGTATTCAGTCGGGAATTTCCACCGGCGCGCTCGCGAAGCTTGGTAAAAACGAAAACGTTAATACTGAGGTGCTTGCGAAGATTTGCAAAGCACTTGATTGCAAGATCGAAGATATTATGGAAATGGTTCCAGACGATAAGGAGTAAATATGATAAACATTCGCAAACTTGAAACAGAATTATGGGAAGCGCGGCAGTCGAGCGCGCCTCTGAAAATACCGGGGAATGCAAGCACGTTGTTTATCTGATTGGGGAAGTCGGAGCGTCCTGTACCAACTATTCGCGCTCCCGCCTTTTTTGCAAGGTCGGGCATAATTTCGGGTGTCGGGTTTGCCATAGGGAAAACTATCGCATCATCTGCCATAGATTTTACCATTTCCTCCGAGACAATTCCGGGAGCTGAAACACCGATAAATACATCAGCTCCACGCATAGCATCCGCAAGTGTTCCTGTGAGTCTTTCTTTATTTGTTATCTCTGCAATCGCCTTGTGAGCATCCGAGAGCGACTCGTCACCTTTAGAGATGATGCCGAATCTGTCAACCATTATAAGTTTTTTTACACCGACGTTAAGGAGATGTCTGCCGATAGCGCAGCCCGCAGCTCCCGCGCCGTTAATAACTACCTTAACGGTGGATATATCCTTTTTAACAACCTTAAGGGCATTTATAAGGGCTGCCGCAACAACAATGGCAGTTCCGTGCTGGTCATCGTGGAATACGGGAATATCGCAAACCTCTTTAAGCTTTCTTTCGATTTCGAAGCAACGAGGAGCGGCAATATCTTCAAGGTTTATACCGCCAAAGCTGCCTGAAATAAGTTCTACCGTTCTTACAATTTCGTCTACGTCCTTTGAACGTATGCAAAGAGGAAAAGCGTCAACATCGGCAAAAGCCTTAAACAGTGCGCACTTACCCTCCATGACAGGCATACCGGCTTCGGGTCCTATATCGCCAAGACCAAGCACCGCGGTTCCGTCGGTAATAACCGCCACAAGGTTATTTCTTCTTGTCAGCTCGTAGGACTTGTTTACGTCCTTTTCAATTTCAAGACAAGCCTCGGCAACTCCCGGGGTGTATGCAAGTGAGAGATCCTCTCTTGTTTCAATGGGCGCACGGGAAATTACCTCAATTTTGCCGTTCCACTCATAATGCTTTTTTAGCGATTCTTTTCTGATGTCCATTTTATTTCCTTAATTACACTATTTTCAAACGCCCAGACGAAATTTCTTCTTATCTTCATCCAGATCCATATATTCGTTGGATTCTTTTGCGAATATTCTTGCCCGCAGAGCGTTCATTGCAAGACAGTGGTCGTAGTACATCTCGATTGCCTGCTCGTGAGCGCCCATTTTGTCCTTTAAGATCTCGTATTTTGCCCGCGCGCCCGCATCATCACCTTGGCACTTTGGAATCATTGCTTCGGCAAGGAGATTCGAAAATTCGGCATGGTATTCAAGTAGTCTTACGGACACCGTTCGAACTCTATAGTCGGAATTATAATGCGATTTGATAAGCTCCATACCCCTTGCCGTGATTTCGGGCACGCGCTTGAAGTCTGCGACCTTGTCGGGGTTGTAGAAGCCTAAAACTCCCGCCTTTTTGTTCTTTTGACCGCACATATAGCTATGGTCAAAGGTGCGACCGAGCTCATCGAGGTAATCGTAGAACTCTTTCCAGTCCTCGCCAAAGGCACAGGAGAAATAGTCCTCTGCTATTCCCTCGTATGAGAGGGTATCATCGTAGAGAGTACGGGCATAAACGTAAAGAGCAAGTCCCGTTGGGAAGAAGCAACGCTGTGAGCCGTCCTCAATGATACCCCTGATGCCGTATTTCTTGTAGACCTTGACGTCCTTGGAAAGCCTTTTGGCTATTCCGATGTGTGAAATATCCAGCCACATTGCGCGCCAGAAGTGATATTCAAAGGAGATAGAGTCTCCCTGCCACATTTTCTGCCACCCCTCAAACAGAGCGAAGAACTCCTCAAGGTTTTTCGGAAGCTGAAGCTTGTTAAGTTTAAAGGGCAACGGCTCTACCTGAACACCCCTCGGGAGCGTTTCTGTATAGCTTCTCGTAATGGGAGCGATCATCAAAAGAAAACGGTCTCGGTTTTTGATAGATTCAACAAGCGGGGGCCATGCGGTATCCATATATGCGATGAATACAATCTTCGTGTCGAGCCCTGCCTTGGTGAATGCCTCGTCTATCTCGTTAAGAAGCACAACGTACCAATCAGAGGGACGCTTTACGGTACATTTTTCACACTCGCAGTGGTTGTTTTTTGAATCGGCAAGCCAGATATGAAGGAAATCTACGTTTGAGTGATAACAAGCATAGTCGACGGCATATTCCGCAATTTTAGCGCGAGCCTTCGGGTTTGACATGCAGACGTTAGTATTTATGGGATAATAATTAATTTTTCTCTCACCGTTTATCTTCGCTATCACCTCGCGATGCTCAGGAGTTACCTTGTCCTCGTATTCGGTGTTCCAACCGTCGGGAGTTGCAATTCCGAAGGGCTCATAGGTGAAACCGTGTCCCATATCGTGATACTGAAGCCCACGCTTTGTAATCTCACACTCAATCTGACGCTTCCACTGTATCATCGTGTCATATCCTACGGGTTCGGGTGCACGGTGAGGATTATTTACGTGCTCGTAATAGCGCATATAATAGCTCTTTGGGAACTTGAACTCAATCATGAAGACGTTGAACCCAAGCTTCGGAGCAAAGTCAATCGCTTCACGGAAAGACTGTTGGAATACAGTACCCTCGGATACCCAGCCGCGGTATCTGCTTGTGGGAACAAAGCGACGCTTCACGGGAATAGTATCACGCATTGGGATATACTCACCGTCAATGCCGGGGAGTAGCCAACGGCAACCGTTCTCGCGAAGATAATCATAAACGGCAAGAAGCACCGCGCGAGGATTGTCTCCCGTAATAATGCCTTCTTTTTCCTGCATATCGACATAAATTATGTCATCGAGCTTCGTATCCTCGACGTCGGAAACATCAAGTCCGAAGTCCTGCATCAGGCCAAGACGAATTCCGTCATTTGCCTATGAGTTAAAGCAAATATGGAAGTTCCCTGCCTCGGGCATCATCATTCGAAGGTATTTTTTCAACTCCTCCGCCGCGAAAACGATGGTTTCATTAAACGATATAACATTTATTTTAAACATTTTTATTCTCCCTTTTCACGATGTAAATACAAAGCACAAATGTCGCAGTCAAAACCTACTCTCTTTTAGCAGACAGAAACAAGATAAGTTGAATTCGGGGTAAGAGTCAGCTCCAGATTTCCGTTTAATGTACCTGTATGAACGGGCTTCAGCTCTCCCTCTCGGCGCAGCATCGCAATATCCTCGGCAGAAAGGTCAGAAAGTCCAAGCCTCTGATAAACTCTGTAGGGATTTGTTGTTTCCTTGTCAATTCGGTAAACCGTTACCGTCTTACCGACAAGTTCTTCCTCAAAGGATAGCTTCTCGGTGACAGTGGGAATATCCTCCTCGAAGAATTCTCCCGAGTAGGAGAGAAGCACAGCGTAATTCCCATTTTCGTCCTTTGTCGGGATAACGTGCAGATTATCGTTTTCGCACTCAAAGGGGAGAAGCCCTTCGTGGAGCTTTGATGCTAAAATGTATGCGTTGTATATGGGCTTCTTTATGAAGTTTAAGGTGAAGAAACCGCGGAAGCCTGTAAAATCGGTTTGCATCTCGTGCTGACCGGAAAGGCAAATAAACATCTTGGATATTCTGTAATCTCTTTTGATGAATTCCGATATCGTCTTTACGTAATAAGCAGGAAAGACCTCCGTTTCCCTGAATTCAAGAACAGGAAATTCACTCATATTCCTGAATCCGCTGGTACAAACGCCCCATTCATCCATCAATATCTCTGTATCTTCAAAGCCTTGTTCTCTTATTATTTTGAGATATTTTTCGTGCTTTGCAATGGTTGCATCCACGGTAATTTTTCTTCCGTTTTCTTCAATAATGTGGGGATGAGTGCCGTAGTTATGGATAGAAATGAAATCCAGGCGGACACGATTCTCCTTTACGTGTTTCAAAAAGGCTTCGAAGAAAAGAGGGACACCCGCTAGCACGGGACCGCCTATCCGTATGCCTTCCGATGCTCTCGTAGTTCCTCTAACAAAAGCATCGTAGAGTTTGCAGTACTCGACACACCTCTCGAGTGGCTGCTCGTAGCTTGAAAGCTCTCTTAAGAAGAAGGATGAGGCATCCGGCTCATTGAAGCAAGAAAGGCTCCATTTTGAAACTACCTCAAGTCCGTATCTTTCTATGATGTGCTTTGTATATTCGTAACAAATATCCTCCCAAACCTTTATGTCACGGGGCATTGAAGTGTTCCACATTTTGCCCTTATATCTCGTCTTTCCGTTTGACATGCTCGACTTTTGGTTTGTGGTTTTTGCAATACAGTCAGGCATACCGCCGTAGGTGAGAAGAAGCTCATAGCCGAGTCCGTGGAGATAATCAAGACGAAGGTCGCTCAAACGAAAATCATATTTCAATACTCCGTCGCCGTCATAATACACGATATCCTCAAGCATGGCATATATCCTTATTGTCTTTGCCGTACGTTCCTCTGCCATCTTATCAAGAATTCTCTTGCCCCA
>SVTX01000014.1 GCA_015063545.1 Oscillospiraceae bacterium
CCGAACCGACAGTGCAGTTCATTTTTGCGTGCGCGTCCGGCCAAAGTCTGCGAAGTGCCAAAAACAGCACGAACTGCGCTGTTCTTCGGTAGGCGTCGCGTCCCAAGGGATCACTGTATCGGAGAAGAGTTATTGTTCCGTCGGATGCCGCCATGGCTTTACGCACTGAGCCGCGCTCCTGATGGTCAACATCCTTTTGGCGCACCGGGATGTAGTTGAGTGTGAATACCCTGCCTGCAATTTTCGCCGCAAGGGGATCGGTTGAGAGCTTTCCTGTAAAAAGGCCAAGATCTTTAACCATATCATATATAGATTGGTCTGTTTTTGCTATGTAAACATTTCCGTCAATAATTAATTTCATACTGTTTGCTCCTTTCTTGATGGATCATGCGCTTCCTCAGATACAGTTTGAGGTGTGGCGCTTTCTGCAGAATGCTTTGAGCGACGGCGTAAGTATAATTCCCGAATTACGTGGAATGAGTTGATTATAACCAGACATATATTCATTACCACGACTGCCCACGCGCCGTAGAATACCGAATATATCGCGCTTATTATACCGCCGCAGATGTTGATTATTCGCAATTTAAGTACATTTGTCATCATCATTGATATTATGACGAGAGCCGTTCCGATGTACCCGAATATTTCCAAATATAATTTACTTTCCATAAATACCTCCAAATAAAAAAGTTGACGACACGGCATTCATTATTGCCGGTAGTCAACCATTATCGGTGGTTCGTAGAAACGTCTGCCCTTATTGCAGACTTATACCTGTTGCGCGTGTTTTCCTTCTCTTGTTCTATTTATTGTAGCACAAAATAAACAAAATGTCAATATCTTTTTTGAAAAAAATGTTAAAAATCACAAAAGGGTGTTATAAACACCCTTTTGTATGTCACGTTTAAAGATCGATGCCAAGGAATTTCTTTGCGAGAATACCTACAACGAATGAAATTACCGCAACTCCAAGGCTTATGAGGAACATTTCAAGAAAATGCGGCAGGAATTTGTGATCGTTTGCCACCGACGTGTAATATGTAAATCCTGCAATTATCGCTACGATTATTCCCAACATGCAGAGCAAAGCGGGAATATACATAGTCGCGCTGAAAAGCAGATAGGGAAGGATCAAAAGAATTACGGTTATAAGATATGCTACTCCCGTGTAAGCACAGGATTTGAATGCATCCTTGCGCCCTTCGCTCTTTGCGGACAGAAATTCACTTGACGCCATGGAGAAGGTCGCGGAAATTCCCACAATAAGCCCCGACAGGGCTATAAGGCGGGTGTTTTGCAGGGCGAATGAAAAACCCGCAAGGCTTCCCGCAAGCTCAACAAGCGCGTCGTTAAGTCCGAGCACCATGCTTCCGACGTAGTGAAGTCTTTCCTCGTCAAGCATTCCAAGCAGAGCCTGCTCGTGCTCCTCCTCTTGCTCTCTTATATGTACGCTTGCTTCTACTTCTTGTGCCAAAAGCTCATATTTCCCCTGAGCATTCCGCTCGCCCTTTTCCATGAGCTTTACCGCAAATGTAAAGCCAAGCACTCTCGCCATAAAGGCATATTTAAATGCCTTGAGCTTTTGCGGCTTCATCTCAATGCCGGTGTAGCTTTTCCATATTTCATAATGCGCCGCTTCTTCGGCGGAGAGGCGGTTTAAGGTTTCTTTGTTGTGATCGCCCTTGGCGAATTTCGCTATTTTTGCATATATTACGCTTTCGGTAAGCTCATTCTGCTGCATCTTTTTGATAATAGCAAGGGCCTGTTTGGATAATTCTTTGCTCATTTTGTCTCTCCTTGGATGTTATATGTTGTTGTGGAAATAATACAGGATATTTGTTTGCACATCTATAAAGTACAAATCGTAACTTGCAAGCACTTCTTCACCGTCTGTGCCGTTATATGTATCGGTTTCAAGATAGAAATAGTCATCCTTGTCTATTGTGGATTTGGTAAAATCATAATTGACGACCAATTCTTGTGAATCGTTATTTTCCTTGATTGCCTGTACCCAACCTTTAAAATCGTCTATAATTTTGTTTACGGTATCTATATCCTCATCTTGAATTTGTGAAAAATATTTGTTGTCAGTCAGATCTATAGAATCAAAATAGTATTTTCCGTAAGTGGTATGATCTTGAAACACACCTTCAGAATAACATTCGTAGTCATTATATTCTCCAAGCGAGTCAATTACCTCGTCTTCGGGGGTGGAACAAGCTGTAAGCGAAAGGACAAATATACATAGTACTGTTAATGCTGAAATTAATTTTTTCATAAGACCTCCTGTCGAATGAACTGAATCGTTCTGATTGAATTTTTGTGTACTGCCGAGTGTCTTTATTTCCGACGTCCCATTTCTTCTTTTTTCCGTTGCTCGTCAAGCTCGCGGTCCAATGCCTGCTTCTGTTCTTGCCTGTGTTTGACCTCAAGGGAAAACGTTTTAATCTGCATGGCAACAAATATAAACTGCGGGACAAGGGGGACAAGCACTGCCCACGGCATTGCTGCCGCCGATGCGGTAAAGAAGATGCAGGGAATATACAGCGGAACTGTGATGTAATAAATCGCAAGCATAAAATTGAACCGTTGCTTATATTCCTCGGTTTCGGTATAAGCTCTGTCCGACATAAACGGGATGAACTCCCAATGACGGAGCAATCTGGTTCTGAATGCCAGATAGTTCCCCTTACGGCGCAAAGCATATGCGAGCAGTCCGTATAGTATGTGAAATACAGCCAACGCAATAGCGGGATATGAGTATTTTGTTATTCCCACATGGCCATTGAATATAACAAGCGAAAGAATGCTCAGCGCGGTAAGAAGCAGAAATATGATGCAAAAATAAAACTTATAATTTTTGAGTTTCATGTGCTTTCCTTTTTATGTGTAAGCCGCACGGGGCGGCGTGATTTGTGACTTGACCATATTATACCACAAATATAATTATTTGTAAAGAGCTATGTTTTTGTGCCGCGCGTTGGTCAAGACTTGACAATTTTTTATTCTGCAGTTATAATGAAATCAATACAAGGTGAGGTGGTTGATATGAAAACCTGGAAAAAAGTATTGATAGGCGTGGCAATAGCTCTCGGTGTTATATTGCTTGCGGTAATAATTTATCTTTGCTATGTGATATTCAGCTATTCCCGAATACCGGACATGCAAAAGCTTGATATTGATAAAGGCGACACCCAACCCGCAGTAAAAACGGGGCAGACGTACACGATCGCCACACAGAACCTCGGATTTGGCGCGTACACGGCAGATTTTACATTTTTTATGGACGGGGGCAAGGAATCGCGTGCCGAAAGCCGTGAGAGCGTAATAGATTGCATCAACCGCGGCGCTGAAACCGTTAAGGGGCTTGATCCTGATTTTATACTGTTTCAGGAGGTGGACCTCGATTCCACGCGAAGCCATCATACTAATCAATATAAAATGTTAAGAGAACATTTTGCGGGATACGCATCATCATATGCGGTAAATTACGATTCTGCATATCTGATGTATCCTATTTTCTCTCCTCACGGAAAATCCTACAGCTCGCTGGCAACGTTCAGCAGGTTTGATATAACCTCGTCAGTGCGTCGCAGTCTCCCTATTTCGGAGTCTCTGTCTAAATTTCTTGATCTTGACAGATGCTACAGTGTAAGCCGCATTCCGACAGAGAACGGCAAAGAGCTTGTGATTTTCAACGTGCACACCTCGGCATACGGTAGTGACGACAGCGTGCGCTATGCCCAGATGTCTATGTTGTTTGGAAACATGAATGAGGAATATAAAAAAGGGAACTACGTGATCTGCGGCGGTGATTTCAACCATGATTTCACAGGAGATTCTTCTCAAAAGCTCAATGGTGCAGATGCGGATTTCGGCTGGGCTCAGCCACTTCCGACCGACATGTTGCCCGAGGGGTTCTCAACCTGTACAAATTATGCAGGGGAAACCCTGTACCCCACGTGCCGAAACTGCGACGTGCCGTACAAAAAAGGCAATTTCACCATAATAGTTGACGGATTTATAGTTTCGGATAACATAAAATGTGCAGAGGTAGTGAATATAGATACAGGATTTACCTATTCCGACCACGCGCCGGTCAAAATGATGTTTGAGCTTGTACAATGAGTGCGAACCGCCAAACAACGAAAAAGGCATCCGCGAGGATGCCTTTTTATCATATAATATTAAAATCTTCTTCCGACATTACGTTTAAACAGTTCCTGTCATTTTTCGAGCAGTAGATTTTCTAATGAGGTTTTCAATTTCTGCGCGGGCTTTACAAAAGCGAAGTGCATCAAAAGCAACGTCAACGGAAAAATCAGAATAGTTATAAGTGTCAAAATATAAATCGGAGCAAAAAGAATTATAACAAGAGCTCTTGGTCGCAAAATAACTTTCACAGTGGCAATACCGTCTTTTTCGCATATTTTGGCTTTTGCTATCGGCGCAAAAGAATTTCTTGCACTGCCACCGGAAAAATACTTGGTGTATTTTTGCGCAACAAGAAACCCGTCATTTGACACGCTGCCAAAATAATCGGTATATTCAGGATTGGCAAAAGATTTAACTTTTGTCATTATTTCTTTTTTAGATAATTTGGTTTGGATTTCAAATGTTTCGAAAAGAAATAACCTTTGCATATATTTGTTCATTACGCCACCACCCTTTCCGGTGTTCATTATATCACGAATCTAAATGTTTGTAAAGGGAATTTTCTTGATGGCCCCCTTTTAAAAGCTCCGCGTGCACAGTAACAAAAAATCATTTTAAATAATTTTTAAAAAGGTGTTGACAACGCAATTTAAATGTGTTATAATAACATTCGCGAACTGAAGGGATTCCCACAGTCCGAGGTCTGCCGGTGTGGCGGAATTGGCAGACGCCCGGGACTTAAAATCCCGTGATACGAAAGTATCGTACCGGTTCGAGACCGGTCACCGGCACCATTACGGTTTTTGCATAAAGCGCGAAAAACGTGAATATAATAATTACATATCGCGGGGTAGAGCAGCTTGGTAGCTCGTCGGGCTCATAACCCGGAGGTCATGAGGTTCAAATCCCATCCCCGCAACCAAACGAAGGCATCCATTGGATGCCTTTTTTCGTTGGTTGCAGAAATGAGGTCTGCGCCACACGAGCGCAGGGTTATGAGTCCGAAGGGCGAATAACTCGGAGGTAGTGAGCGAAGCGAACGGCCGAGCGGTAGTGAATGACAGTCCGGCGGACTGTCAGAGCCGCGAGGTGACCGAAGTCAAATTCTCCGCAGAGAATTTGGCAAGAACGTGAGGTTCAAATCCCCCCCCGCGACCAAACGAAGGCATCCATCAGGATGCCTTTTTTCGTTGGTTGTCGAGTTGGTTCTACGCCGCGTGATCTTCGGGTTATGAGCCCGAAGGGCGAATAACTCGGAGGTAGTGAGCGAAGCGAACGGCCGAGCGGTAGTGAATGACAGTCCGGCGGACTGCCAGAGCCGCGAGGTGACCGAAGTCAAATTCTCCGCAGAGAATTTGGCAAGAACGTGAGGTTCAAATCCCACCCCCGCGACGGCGACCGGCGCGAAGCGATAACCCGGAGGCGGTGAAAAAAAGCTTCATTGACAAAAGCTTGAGTTTATGGTATAATCATCAAAAAAGGCGGTGAGCATATGAAAAGAGAAAAAAGCAATAAAAAAAGAGAAAACAAACTCGTTTTGTTTCTGCAATTCTTCGGAGTCCTATTTGTCGGCTTTTCTCTTTGCAATATTTGCGGTGTCGCTATCGGTTGTATTTTTAATGGATTTGATGTATTTTTAACACGTGTGATAGATTTGCCATATCTGCTCTATTTAATCTTATCCTTAATTATTTCGGCAGTTTGGATTTTAATATTACGCGATATGCTAAAATAATGCGTTTTATATAAAATCCGCAAGGTGCAAATCCCGTGAGCACTCCCCCGAAAATATCTTTTATAGCCCTTTCACAAACAAAGCCTTGATGCTTCGGCATCAAGGCTCTTTTTCCTTTTCTTTTTTGTATATTTTATCTTTTCTTGTTTTTTTAAAACTACCCTTAGGGGAATTTGTCGCCACTGCACTCCTGTGACTGCATAAAACGATTATATAAATATTATATTCATTCAAAACAATATATAAACAATCAACAGAATGCGAAACGCAATAACAAAACCATTTATATTTATGGCCCGCTTTTATATAAACAAGTTGTTTATAAATAAATTTAAAATTAAAAAAATCGACCAATTTTGGCTTAAAATTGGTCGATTTTGATGATTTTTGGTATAATATTTTGTTTTGAGGCGGAGGAAACCAGCGCCGAACCATAAGCAAAAGTGTGAAAAAATACGTCATTTGGAAGTGGGATTTTGGCGCACGAGGCGAAATCTGAATCCAGCAGTTTTGTCAGAGCCTCCTTTTTTGTCCACAACGTGAGGAAATCTTCGTCTCCGTTGAGTATTTTTTCATATTCCAAGGGCGCGAAGAAGCGTTTTGCTATTTTTTCTTGATTTTTTGCTTGGGATTGGATATCTATACCGATGGGGGTGTCGGATATTGCGACTGCTACGCAGCTTTCGTCGTGCGATATGCTGAAGCGCAGGTTATCCGAATTCTCAAAAAAAGGTTTTCCTGTTTGGCTTTTTGCCAGAACAAGTCCATCTGTGCTTATTTGAAGGTGGGAAAGACCGCTTGCGAGCAATAGCAGGGCGCAAAGAGATTGAGATCTCGCCGCCTCCGAGCTTTTTTTCAATATATTTTGCAGGTACTCGGCATTCTGTTCTCCGCAAAAGCTGTTTTTAAAACTCTCCGCAGCCCCTTGAATATCAAAGGGCTGCGGGATTGTTGCAATAAATATGTTTATCATTGTTTAAAACTGCATCTGGCTGAGAAGACGCTTGTTGAATTCTTCTGCCGTGTTGTAGCCCATCTTTTTCTGACGGTTGTTCATAGCCGCGATCTCAAGAATAATGGCGAGGTTACGTCCGGGACGCACGGGAATGGTAATGGCAGGGATTTTGATGCCGAGGATGTCTACTTTTTGCTCGTCGAGACCGAGACGGTCGTACATTTTTCCTTGAACCCAGGGCTCAAGATTGATAACGAGGTCGATCTTTTCGGATTCCTTGACCGCACCCATACCGAAAAGACGGCGGATGTCAACTATACCTATACCTCTGAGCTCAACGTAATGGCGGATTATTTCAGGCGCATTGCCTACAAGGGTTTTTGCAGAAACTCTCTTTATTTCTACTGCGTCATCAGCTATAAGTCTGTGGCCGCGCTTTACAAGCTCGATTGCCGTTTCGGATTTACCGACACCGCTGTCGCCGAGAAGTAAAAGACCTTCGCCGTAAACCTCAATAAGTACGCCGTGTCTGGTTATTCTGGGAGCGAGATAAGTGTTAAGCGAACCGATAAGAGATGCCATTATCGGGCTGGTCTTTTCCTGCGTGCGGAGAAGGGGGACCGAATACGTTTTTGCGGCTTCTATCATATCCTCAAAAACCTCAAGACCGGATGTGAATATAACGGCATTGGGGCGAGCCTCGATAAAGTCGTATATTTTCTTTTTTCTGTCTGTGGGATCAAGCTCGGAAAGATATCTGTGCTCGGCGTTTCCGATCAGATGCAGTCTTTCCTCGTCAAAGATCTCGTAAAATCCCGCAAGCGCGAGACCGGGGCGCATTACCTCGGGAGTTTTTACGAGAATTTTATCAAAATTTTCGGGTGCTACTATGGTTTCAAAGTTAAATTCCTCGGCCAGCTGAGACAGAGAAATGCTGTAGATATCTTCCATATACTGCTCTCCTTACAAGTGTTTTCAACAAAGAAAAATTTATTTTCACACATCATTATATCACATTTTTTCGGTTTTGCATAGGTCTTTTTTAAAAAAACGCGCCAAAATATTGTAAGAAAAATGTTTTTTAATTCACACCCTTGTCACAATACGCGTGTATAATTGAATTATCAAATGATCTTGGAGATAGAATTATGGATAAAAACAATCAAGTTACTCAGCTTTCGCGCGAGGAGCTTAAGGAAATAGTAAAAAAAAGAAAGAAGAAAAAGGCGCTTATCGTCAGCCTGGTGGCAATCGGAGTAATGCTTACTGCCGTGACGGCGGGACTTCTTATATGGAATGCCGTGCGGCTCAAGCCTATAAAGAGAACCGAGGAGCAGGCGCGGGTTGTAGGTCAGGTTGGGGAATATGACATTTATTACGATGAATTTTCCTACCTTGTCGGCATACACAGATCCGATATTGAGAATAAGTATGGGGAAGTTGACTGGAACGGAGACTCTGAGGCGTCAAAAAAAGCTGTCAATGAGCTGACAGCTGCCGTTTTACGCGACATTGAACAAATATACGTTGTTTTGGAGCTTTGCGAGGAGCACGGCATAAAAACCGACGAAAGGAAAATAAACAAGCAGGTGAACGAGAAGATACAGTCTGTTATTGATACGTCGTTTGGCGGTGAACGCGACGGATATTACGATTGGCTGGAGAAAAACAATCTTTCGGATGCGTATTACCGACTTGTTTGCAAAATGAACATTCTTGAGGAACAGCTTTTGGAGAAGTTGATTTCCGACGGAGATTATATCAAGTATAACATTGATAACCGCGTGGATTTTTCGAAATATGTAAGTGAAAACGACGAGGCTATGTGTTCTGTACACATCTACTATCCCAAAATATACAAGAAGTACACAAGAAATGAAGACGGGCAGATCGTGTCCTACATGGCAGACGTTTCCGCACAAACAAAGGCTGAGGCGGCCGAGGCTTTGACCGAGATACGCGCTGCGAAAAATAATGACGAAAGAATGGAGATATTCAATAAATTCGTTGGCAACAAGTACATGGTGGAGGGAATCACCATGGAGACGACTGATCCTATATATTTCTGGGAAGGACTTATGGATGATGAGTATGAGGATGCGGCGGAAGAGCTTGGTGAGTATCAGGTCAGCGACGTAGTTGAGACTGAGGACGGATACTACATCATAATGTGTATGCCCAAGAATACGGATTATATAAAGGCGAACGCAGATACGCTTTTGTCCAGATATCAGGGCGCAAAGCTTCTGTCTTTGGAAAACAAGATGGCTGAAAAGCTCAGCTTCAAGTGCTCGGATATTTCTGCTCTTATAGTTAAGGAATTGACGAAATGAGAAGGAAAAAGCATAAGTATGCCAGACGGAGCTCTGTAAACTCAAAAAGGAAAAAGGTATTGCCTATTGTGCTGATCGCGGTTGGGGCGGTGGCAGTCCTGTTCGCAGTAGCGGTAGGAATAGGGGCATATCTGAGAGGAAAGGCTGACAGATACGAACCTCACAAGCAGTACAAGTTTGAAGATAATTCACCTCCGCAAAATCAGGGTGGGGGATCGGTGTGCGCTCCGCTGCACAAATACGGGAACAGCATTTATGCTTTGGTGAGCAAAGGGTATGATGCGATTTCCGTTTCTCTTGGAACTTCGTCAAGCGTGGATTTTTCAACTGACATCACACAATCGGTCTCCGGCGCGGTATGCGGAGAGACGGATCTTGAAAAATACGCACAGGATATACATGACAACGATGCGATAGCGTGCGGATATTTTTATTCCGAGGCTTTCTCGATTTCGGATGAAAATGATCGCAGGATACGTAAGGCATATGAGATATCCTTACTTTGCGACGCAGCACAAAAGGGTATAGACGATATACTTATTTTGGGAATAAACGTTGACGAGAACAATTGCGATGAGGTCGCGCGCTACCTATCCGAAATAGCATCGGCGGCTGACGGTGCGGTAGGGATCGCCGTAAATGCAGGTGTATTCCTTCTTTCCGAAAACGAGGTGTATGTTGCAGGAAAGCTCAAGTCTGCATGTGATTTCATAGCTATGGATCTGACGGGGCTGGATTTTTCGGATGTGGCAGATCAAAAGGAAGATTTTGACGAGCGTGAGGAGCTTGGGAATTATCTTGAAACCTTGTCGTATTATATCTCTCAATACTATGCGAGATTGATATTTTCCGATGCGAATTCAAAGTATTTTGATATGGTCATAGAATTTGGACTGCCCAACACACAGGTCGTTGGCAAAATGGAGACTGAAACAGAATAATACAGTCATGTTTTTTAATTTGAGAAGCGCAAATGTTAACGTTTGCGCTTCTTTTTTGCATTATGTATCCGAAAATAGCGAAAAATAAAAAAAATATTTAAAAATAAAAAGTATTTTGAAGAAAAACTTCGTATATTATGTTTTATAAGTAATTTTTACGGAAGGAGGGACTGACCGTGAGTAAAAAAACGGAGATGAGTGTAAGTGATATTTTTGTGGAAAGAGAAAAATCATCGCTTTCGAAATATGCTTTTTTGACATGTAATACAAAAGGACGAGACAATCCCTGCGAACCCTGTCAGAACAGAACCGAATATCAGCGAGACAGAGATAAGATCATACATTCGCAATCTTTCCGCCGACTTATGAACAAAACGCAGGTGTTTCTTGCTCCCGCGGGAGACCATTACAGAACCCGCCTGACACATACACTTGAGGTTACCCAGATAGCCAGAATTATCGCGCGCGCCTTGCGTCTTAATGAAGACCTCACTGAGGCGGCTGCTCTCGGACATGACCTTGGCCATACTCCCTTCGGCCATGCGGGAGAGGCGGCGCTTCAGGAGTGTTACGATCCGAATTTTGCGCATTATAAGCAAAGCCTTAGGGTTGTCGAGAAGCTCGAAAAGGGTGGACGCGGACTTAATCTTACGTGGGAAGTGCGTGACGGCATAGTAAATCATACGGGAGACTGCCTTGCGTCTACGCTTGAGGGCATTATAGTAAAATTTGCCGACCGCATAGCGTACATAAATCACGACATAGACGACGCGTGTCGCGCAGGAATACTTCGAATAGACGACATTCCCACGGAGATAATAGATGTTCTCGGCCGCGGTCACGGTGAGAGAATAAACAATATGGTAACCTCCATAATCGACGAGAGTATGGATAAGCCGTACATAAAGATGGGGGATGAAATCGGAGATGCGACAGCTGATCTCCGTAGCTTCCTTTTTGAAAACGTTTACCGCAATCCCGTAGCGAAAAGTGAAGATGCAAAGGCAAAAGAGCTTTTGATAAAATTATTCGAATATTATGTAAAAAATCCGGAAAAAATGCCCGAACAATATCGGAACAATATGGAAAACGAGCCTGTTGAGAGGTGCGTGTGCGATTTTGTTTCGGGAATGACCGACAGATATGCCATAGAAACCTATAACTCTCTGTTTGTTCCGAATATTTGGAGGGGTAAATGCTGATACCGAGAGAGATAATAGATGATATAAGGGCAAGAAATGATATAGTTGACGTTATCGGAATGTACGTCAATCTCAAACGCGCGGGCTCGAATTACAATGGCCTGTGTCCGTATCACAGCGAAAAAACACCGTCGTTCACGGTGTTTCCCGGCACTCAGTCATTTTATTGCTTTGGCTGCGGCGCGGGCGGCGATGTGATCACGTTTACCATGAAATCCGAAAATCTGGATTATGTGGGTGCGATAGAATTTCTTGCCAAGAAAAGCGGAATTTCCATTCCGCAGTCTGCCGCAGAGCAGCAGGGCGGAATGAGCCGAAACAGAGTTTTTCAGATGAATCTTGAAGCGGCAAAATATTTCAGAAGCTGCCTTTTCGATGAAAAGCTGGGTAGCGACGGTCTCAGATATCTTGTCGAACAGAGAAGGCTTCCCATGACAATAATCAAACGCTTCGGTTTGGGATTTGCACCGGATTCATTCTGGAGCTTGACAAACCATATGACGCGTCTCGGTTTTACAGAGGATGAGCTCATAGCCGGATTTTTGGGCGGAAAAAGCAAGAAAAGCGGCAAAATATACGACTACTTCAGAAACAGAGTCATTTTCCCCATAATAGACACGTCGGGAAACGTTATTGCTTTTGGCGGTCGAGTTATGGATGATTCAAAGCCAAAATATTTGAACTCGTCGGATACGCCCGGGTTTAAAAAGAGTAAAAACCTTTTTGCCTTGAACTATGCAAAAAACCATTGCTCCGAGAGATTAATACTTTGCGAAGGATATATGGACGTTATTGCGCTTCATGCTGCGGGAATAGAAAACGCTGTGGCAACGCTGGGTACAGCTCTTACGCAGGAGCAGGCGAGAATGATGGCGAAATATACAAAGCAGGTCATTATTTCGTACGATTCCGACGAAGCGGGACAAAGAGCCGCGGCGCGCGCGATATCCATGCTTTCCGACGTTGGTCTTGACGTGAAGATACTCAAGATGAAGGAAGCAAAGGATCCCGATGAATATATCAAAAAATTCGGAGTGGAAAATTTCAAGCGCCTTATAGGAGAGAGCCGCACGGGATTTGAATACAAGATAGAGAACGTAATTGCAAAATACGACATTACGTTGTCTGAAAACAAAATAAAGGCCGCGGGAGAGCTTTGCGACTATATATCGGGTGTTTCGTCAAGCGTGGAGCGTGATGTTTATACATCTTCGGTCGCAAGCAGACTATCACTTTCATTTGACTCACTCAAGAACGATGTAGAGAGACTGAGACGCAAAAAGCTCAATGAGTACAAAGCAAAAACATTCAATAATATGAAAATGAGCGCCATGGGAATAGGAGACAGGACCAACCCCGATGCTGCCAAAAATATACGTGCTGCGGCGGCTGAAGAAGCCATAATCGGATTGCTGCTCATATTCGATGAGTATAGAGATGCGATAATGAATGAAAAGATTTCATTGTCGTCGGATGACTTTTTATCGGATTTCCACAGAAGAGTGTTTGAAAAAATCATGCAGCTTCATGCGGATGACGGAGGATTTTCATTCTCTTTGCTTGGGGAATATTTTGTTCCCGATGAAATGGGAAGAATTCAGGGAATTGAACAAAAGCGTCGCGCTCTTACACAGAACGGATATGACGTTTTGTACCAATGTGTGCAAAGTCTTAAGAATGAAAAAAACAGCACGGATTCCGATGACGGTATTTCCGAGATAGAACGGCTTTTGGAAAACAAACGCAAAAAAATGCAAAATCAGTAAAAAGAGACAATTCACTTAAAGGAGTATAAAATGACGGAAGAAAAGATAATTCCTGAAAATCAGGAGCAGGAAGAGAATGCTAAGCTTAACACCGAAAAGGTGGTTGAAAGTTTAATAGAGAAGGGAAAAAAGTCGGGGCTTTCCGAAGCTGATCTTGATGCAGCGCTCGAGGAGATGAACGACGACGTAGACAGTCTTGATAAGCTGTACGAGTCTCTCGAGGATAACGGCATATCCTTGTCCGACGAGCTTTCCAATGACGAGATTGAGGAGATCCAGAATGAAGTTTCCAAGTTCGGCAACGGCGAAAATATGGAAAAAATGCTGGAGCAGGACGGATTTGCGGTGGACGACCCCGTTCGTCAGTACCTTAAAGAAATCGGACGCATTCCGCTTTTGACGGTTGAAGAAGAAAAAGCCCTTGCTGAAAAGATGCTTGAGGGCGATGAGGATGCAAAAATGCGACTCGTTGAGTCCAACCTTCGTCTCGTCGTAAGTATCGCGAAGCGTTACCTGGGCAGAGGTATGTATTTCCTTGACCTTATTCAGGAAGGAAACCTCGGCCTTATGAAAGCCGTTGAAAAGTTTGACTATGCCAAGGGATTCAAGTTCTCAACATATGCTACGTGGTGGATAAGACAGGCAATTACCAGGGCTATCGCGGATCAGGCGAGAACTATCCGTATTCCCGTTCACATGGTTGAAACTATACACAAGGTAACAAGATACTCTCGCCAGATGCTCCAGGAGCTTGGCCGAGAGCCTACCGCTGATGAAATAGGTGAGAAAATAGGCATGACGGCGGAAAAGGTAAGAGAGATACTCAAGATATCTCAGGATCCCGTATCGCTTGAAACTCCTATAGGCGAGGAGGAAGACAGTCATCTTGGTGACTTTATTCCCGATGAGGATACTCCTGCACCTGCGGATGCGGCTGCATCCACCATTTTGCGCGAGGTTATTGAGAGAGAGCTTCAGACACTTACTCCCAGAGAAGCTCACGTCATAAAGCTCCGCTTCGGACTTTATGACGGCAGAACAAGAACGCTTGAGGAAGTCGGTAAGGAATTTGACATTACCCGTGAGCGTATCCGTCAGATAGAGGCTAAGGCGCTCCGTAAGCTTCGTCACCCCAGCCGTGCAAGACACCTTAAGGGCTTCCTTGATTGATAAAATTGTAAATTTATATAAGTTGGGATTACAAATTTATAACCCATAAAATGTAGAAAATAACAGAAATTTTGTCACAATCTACAAATAATTTCGCCGGCTATTGTGCACACTGACATTAACCAAAAGAATGCTTTGCGAAAAATGGGGCGGTGTTATTGCATGCGCGAAAATGTAGGATAAATATTCGCTTGACAAATTTGTTTATTTGATGTAAAATATATTAAGTATCGGATTTTGGCAACGGCTTATGCCGAGCCTGCCGTATTAGGAGGAATCAGATGAAAAAGAAATTATTGGCGCTTGTTTTGTGCGCTGTGATGATTCTCTCGGTATTTACTTCGCTTACGTCTTGCTCAAAGAATAAGGACGAGGAAAACGCCGAGGAGAATATCGCGTCAAAAAACGACGGGGCAAAGACATTGACCATGTGGATCGTCACGGAAAATGAAAAGACTGCTGAGGACAAAGATGGAAATCCTTGTTTCCCAACAGAAGTTCAAAAGGCGATGGACGAGGTTGAAAAGGCTTTTTCCAAGGAAACAAAGAGAAAGTACAAGACCAATATAGACATTATATTCCTTACCGAAGAGGAGTACTACGACAAGCTTGAGTTCTCCATTAGAGCTACAGCGGATTTCGATGATTTAGTAGAAGAATGTGCGAGAATGCTTAAGTATTACCTTGGCCAGATGAAGGAGATTTATCCGGACAGAAGCACAAGTGATCTTACTAATCAGTTCTACATAGACTATCCAGAGTATTGGCCTTACAGAGAGGAAGCTGCGAAAAACCGTCAGGATACCTCTTCTGATGTCAATAAGGAAGATGAGTACGTAAGAAACGAGGAGACAGGAATCCTTGAGCTTAAGTATCCCGATGCAAAGGAAAATCAGGTGGATATCATATATCTTTCCGGCAGAGAAAGATTGATGAGTTATATTGATAATGAATGGATCGTTCCCTTGGATGATGATCTTGCGGGCGTCGCTGCATCTCTTTCAAAATGTATTGCTCCTGCACTTTTGCAAGGAATCAAGCGTGATATGATGACGTACGCTATCCCCAATAATGTTCAGATTGGCGAATATACATACATGCTTATAGATAAAGAAATGTATGATTCTTTCGGATACGGTCAGCAGTTTACTTCAACGACAACCTTGGTGGACTGCAAGAGCTTTCTCAATGACGTAGCGAACAGCTCGCAATATGCTGATGTTCTTCCTATAGCTTCTAATTTCGATGAGACCATGAGCCACTTTGTTTGGTACTGGCATTTAGGCTGGCAGCTCGTGGATGACGGACTTAATGCCAATGCTATGGAGTACATTGTTGGCGACGGAAAGGGTTATTCTGTGTTCGGCGCGCTTTACGGAGATCCCGCAAAGGCGTCCAGAGGACAGATCAGCCTTGGATTTAACAATCTTATGCTCGACGAGCAGTACAGAACTATTCTTGCTACACTTCAGACATACAAGTGTAACGGCTATTACGGTGAGCTCGCCGAAGGACAGCGTGCAGCAATCTCTTACCTGAAAGGCGATTACGGCATAAAGGGAGAGGCAGAGGCTAACAAGGGCGTGTATGTCGGTGAGGACGGACGCGAGTACTATGTATCTGTAGTAAAATATCCCGAGGTGACGGAAGAAGAGCTTTACGGAAATATGCTTGCGGTATCCGCATCTTCCGAGCATGCTTCTACCAGCATGGAGATAATTACTGCTATTAATACTGATCCCATATTCCGCAATATTCTTCAGTATGGTGTAGAAGGCAAGCATTATGACTTTGACGAAGATAGCGGTGCGCTTTACAGAATTCCTGTAAACAGCGACGCTGTTACCAATAAGGGGGCTGAGCCCATCTACTACGAGATGGATATCAGAAAAACAGGAAACAGCTTCGTGGCACATCCCGAAGAAGGCCTTGCTCCCGACTATTGGGAGAACATAAAGCTTCAAAACGGTGACGCGGTTGTCAATCCTTTGCTCGGATTTGATATTACCAAGCATGCTGTTGAAGAGATGTCTGTTTCCATGTATTGGCAGGACCTTGACCTTTTTGAAAACCTCAATGGCTGCATAAGCAAAGTCTTTGAAGCTGCAAAAAATGAGACTGAAATCAAAATTTTGATTGAACAGTTAGCATCCGGTGACTATCTTGATGCTGAAAGTATAGATTTGGGCAAATTTGGCGGTTCGAGTGTTACTTTTGATTTAAGCAAGTACACCAATCCGAAGTATGAGGATGAGAGCGGTCAGCAGGCATCCCCTTATACCATTTACTTTGCTTGGATGGAACAGAACGGTTACGTTCCCGCAGTGTGATTTGATTGAAAAATATTGAAATAGTTTGGCAAACCCAAAAGGCGTTGTGTCTGTTGACACAACGCCTTTTCTTTGTTGCGGAGAGATGCATGCGGCAACACGTTGTTTATAAAACAACGAATGATTGATAAAGCGCAACGGCAATTTGCGCCTGTAAATAAAATTCAAGCATGAGGCGGAAATGTCTTGGTTTGGTTGCGCGAAGCTTATGGGAGGTTTTGGCTGTTTTTTTTGACTGTTTGCGCGAGACTCATGGGACATCTTTGCGCCGGACGCTTGATTTTAACACGAATTGATGATGACCTGCGTGAGCTTGTGAGTGCGCGAAAGTCTTGCGGTGATCTTGCAATGTGTAATTGCTGTTTCGGCGGGAGTGTATATATGGCGATAAAAACATGCTCTTGTGTGTGTTGAAACGGATTGGCTTGGGGGGCGGCTTTTTTGTTATTTCGACGGCCTTGTTTTTTGCTATGTATCTTTTCTTGCTGTCTGAAATCACGGACGCTTTTTGCGTCTGGTAGTGGGGGTGACAGTCAAAAAAATGCGAAGCGCGACCGCAAAATATCTATTGGAAATAAAAGGAATAAATGGAACAAAATATAATAATTTGACTGTTTGCTCAAGTGAATGGGCGGTTTTGAGTGGATGATGTTTGCGGATTATATAAAAATGCGAAAAAAATATATTTTTTTGCGGTGTTGCGAGTGTAGAAATTTGCATCGATAAATTATGCACCTTGCACAATAAAAATGTTCGGCGTGGTTAAAAACGTACAATCCAAAAATAGGAATTTTCAAACATTGGGGTAAATGAAATTTACCCATGGCAAAACTTGAAAAAAACGGGGTGCTAAATGTATGTTTTAGCGCGTTTAACAGGGGGCTGAGGTTTTAAAACGAACGGTGGATGGTAAAAATAATTTACCTTTTCAAAGAGAGCTACCGGAGGTGGAGAAGTTTTTGTAAAAGTGTAAACTTATTTTTTGAAAATATGAACATCAAATTAACGCAAAGGGCATTTATTTAAAGGCGTGCGATGGTGTTTGAAAGGATTTTTTGCTTGACAAAAATAGGTGCTTGTGATATGATTATAAGGTAAATTTAGGGCATCTTGCAGTAGTCGTTGCTATGCTGAGACCTGATTTTGCGTTGGACACTCAAGTGTCTGTGTTAAAACGTTGCGCCCCTCGCGCCTATTTATTACGCGTGCGTGCGCGAACGGTCAAAATTGCATAGCAGTAATACTGATGCCGCAATCCCGGTTTTTGAACTGACGGATAGAAACAGTCACAATGCCGCTCCGCCTGCCTTGCCCATGCCGCTTTTGGGTTTCTGACAGAAAGAGATGCAAACGGACTGCTCGGCTCCCTGCCTACTTTAGGGGTACGGCAGTCCGTGGCATGCGGTGTTATTGGCGGAAGCATTTTACCCCTTTACGGGCTTATGCCCGAAAAATCTTGCAGGAGGAAATTTAAACCATGAAGAAAACGAATTTTCAAAGACTGACAGCTTCGCTGCTTTGTTTGATGTTTGTTCTCGGCTGCTTTACGTTGCCATTCTCGGCTGCGGGAGCAGGATTGTCGGGAAGTACAGCTTCAAGTACTTCAAACAATGATATCATCGCAGAGATGGTAGAACTTCTTGATGCGCTTTCGTATGAGGAGTATGCTGCGGCTAACGCGCATGTTCCCGGATATAAGGGCGAGATCATCAAGATAGACGCTGTTGAGGCTCTCAACACCGAACTGACAAAGGAAGGCGATTACAAGATCGAAATTATTGACGGGCAGGAGGCTGTATCTACTTTTAATACGGGCTCGGTGTCCTGGAATATTGAGATCCCCAATGACCCTGATGTTGCGGATGAGGATGAGGTCGCAAAGTACATAATCAAGATCGAATATTACGCAAAGGTGGATGAAAAAGCGGCAGACATTGAGCGTATCCTCAAAATAAACGGAAAAACTCCCTTTTTGGAAGCGCGTTATCTCAGCCTTCCCAAAACGTGGAAGAACAATTACGTTGATGCGATCTACACAGGAAAGGAATCTCTTAGCACCGTAGAAGCCGCGGCTAAAAAAGCGGAGATGGAGTGCTACAAGGAAGGCGGAAAGCTTAAGTTCAAGTACCCTGAGGTATGGACGCAGGCTAAGTCCGAATTCTGCGATACGTACGAGATCCGATTCATGAAGATCGATATCCATAAGAACGAGCTTCGCCCCGAGGCATATGAGGCTCCCGAATGGACCACCTACACGGTGAGAGATTCCTCGGGATATACATATAAGACTGACGTCAACGGCAATGGCTCTTTTAAGGACAGTGTGGACATCGAAAGTAATGAGTTCGCATTCGTATTCGAACCCGGTACATCTGTTCTTACTCTCGAAAGTGAAAATGAAGCTGCGGCAATCAAGGCGATTTATCTTTGCCCCGTTAAGGCTCTCCCCACGTACTCTGAGTACATGAAGGACTATGCGGGTGTCAAGGACGGTAAGGATGTTGTCAAGCTTGAGGGTGAGTACACCGCTACGGCAACGGATAAGACGATATATGCAGTAGAAGACAGATCCTCGGCAGTGAACTCGCCTTGTGCGGCTGACAGAACTCTTCTTAACACATTTGGTGCAGAAAAGTGGCAGACCGTCGGTCAGGCTGTAACGTACACGTTCTCTGTGAACTCTTCGGGTATGTACGATATTATCACACGCTTCAGACAGAACGTGCTTGACGGTGTATTCGTAAACAGAGCGCTTTACGTGTACAGTGATTCTTCTCTTAAAGAGGGTGATCGCGGATATTATAACGGAATTCCTTTCCAGGAAGCATCTGCGTTGATATACAACTACAGCGATGAGTGGCAGACTACTACGATGAAAGCGCTTGATGCTAACAACAAGTCAAAGGAATTTGAGCTCTACTTTGAGGCGGGTGTAACTTACACGCTTAAGTTTGAAGTAACTCTCGGTAAGATGGGTGAGATAATCAGTGACGTTCAGAACGCGCTTGACGCGATAAACAATGATTACCTTACGATCCTCAGACTTACGGGAACAACGCCCGATAAGAACCGTGACTATAAATTCTCGACGGTAATGCCCGACCAGCTTGCTGACATGGTGCGTCAGTCCAAAGTGCTTAACAACGACGATCCCGACAAGCCGGGCGTTGCACAGAAGCTTACTTCGCTTGCGGGACAGAAGTCCTCTCACGTAGGTACGCTTCAGAAGGTTGCGGATCTTCTTTACGAGATGGCTACCAACGAGGAAGAGATAGCGAGAAATCTCGCGCGTCTCAAGAGCTACATCGGTACACTTGGTACGTTCCTCTCAGATATAAAGACACAGCCCTTGCAGGTTGACTACATAATGATTCAGCCCGACAGCGCCGAGGCTCCCGTGGCTAAGGCGGGATTCTGGAAGACTCTTTGGCATGAGATCAAGAGCTTCTTCTGGAGCTTCTTCCGTGACTATGACGGAATGGGTGTTATGGATGAATCCACAGTAGGAAAGGGTGTTGAGGTATGGCTTGCAAGCGGACGTGACCAGTCGCAGGTTATCCGTACACTTGTAAACAATGACTTTACCCCTTCCAGCAAGGCTAACGGAGATGCGGTAGACGGAAGCCCCGTTGACCTTAAGCTCGTTGCCGTAGGAACGCTGTTGCCGTCCATCTTGGCAAAAGAAGGACCTGACGTATATTTGGGACTTGCTCAAGCTGACGTAATAAACTACGCTATACGTTCTGCTGTGCTTCCTATTGAAGGAATGGACGGATTTGACGAGCACATGACAAACTTTACCGATGCGGCGAAGCTTGTTGTCGGAATTGAAGACGCGAACGGAGTACAGCATTATTACGGAATTCCCGAGGCTCAAGGCTTTACGATGATGTTCGTACGTAAGGATATTCTTGCTGACCTTGGTCTTGGCATTCCTCAGACTTGGGATGATATCATGGCGGCTGTACCGGTTCTTCAGTCCAAGAACATGGAGATAGGTCTTACGCCTGATTTCCAGATACATCTTTACCAGAATGGCGGCGAGCTTTTTGCCGACAACGGAATGAGAATCAACCTTGATTCCAAGGTGGCGCGCGACGCATTTGAAAAGACTTGTAACTTCTTTACGCAGTACGGTTTCCCCTACGTTTACGATGCTGCTAACCGTTTCAGAACGGGTGAGATGCCTATCGTAGTCAGTGACTACACCGGACTTTATAACCAGCTTAAGGTATTTGCAACCGAAATAGAAGGCTTGTGGGCATTCGTTCCCATGCCGGGTACCATCCAGAAGGATGCGGACGGTAACGTGATCCGTGATGAAAACGGCGAGCCTGTCATCAACAACTGTGCGATCTCTTCCATCACCGCAACGGTAATGGTAAAGGGATGTGAGGATAAGGCGAGAGCTTGGGAATTCATGAAGTGGTATACGGGCGCTGATTGCCAGAAGGACTACTCTAACGAAATGGTTGCTATCATGGGTCCCTCGGCTAAGTACAATACAGCGAACAAGACCGCGCTCGAAGACCTTCCTTGGACAGCTGATGAGCTTACGCAGATCTCTACTCAGTTTAAGAATCTTGCGGCAGTTCCCAACTATCCCGGAGCGTACATCATTGCGCGTTATACAAACTTCGCGTTCCTCGCGGCTTATAATAACAACGAAGATCCCGTTGACGCTCTCGACGGTTACATCCATACTATCAATAAGGAAATAACACGTAAGAGAGAAGAATTCGGACTTGAAACACTCGAAAACGGTCAGATTCTCAAGGATAAGAGAAGAGATCAGGCTTACGATGCAATAGAAGCTCTCAACAAGATGGGCGAAACTGCTCTTGCAAAGCAGGCGCAGGATGCGCTCAAGTCGGGTGAAGATGCGGTAATTCTTTCCACCTCGCTGGAGATGGCGGGTAAGATAGGACTTGGTAGTTCCGATCTTGACAAGTACCGCCTTAAGAACACAGAGATTGATGATCTCTCCAAGAATGAGCTTATCAAGTATCTGAGCAAAGCACTCTACGATGTATCGAAGTCGCAGGGAAGAGACTAAACCAAACACCAATTCTGTAAAGGAGAAGATAAATGTCTACTAAAACAGCAGAAAAACAAGCTGTGGCGCGTAAAGACATGACAATGCGTCAGTGGATATGGAAAGAGATGAAGCGCAACTGGATCGCTTACGTGATGGTTGCTCCGTACATGCTCATTTTCTGCATTTTCACTGTATTGCCTGTTGTGCTTTCAGCGTTCATGAGCTTTACAGACTTTAATATGCTGGAGATGCCAAATATCGTTTGGTTCAAGAACTACATTTCCTTGTTCTTTGACGATGACATATTCCTCATAGCCATTAAAAATACATTTGTATTCGCGGTTCTCGTAGGACCTGCATCATACTTGCTTTCCTTCTTGGTAGCTTGGTTTATTAACGAGCTTCCGCCCAGAATCAGAGCATTCGTAACACTTATATTCTATGCACCTTCTATTTCGGGTCAGGTATACCTTATTTGGGGTACGCTCTTTGCGGCAGACTCCTACGGTTGGATAAACGCGACCTTGCTTGATCTTGGACTCATAGATTCGGAAATTGCATTCTTCCAGAACGAGGACTGGGTAATGCCGCTTTGCGTAGTGGTATCTCTCTGGACCTCGCTCGGAACGTCATTCCTGTCCTTTATCGCGGGTCTTCAAGGCGTTGACCGTTCTCTGTACGAGGCGGGCGCCGTTGACGGTGTAAAGAATAGATGGCAGGAGCTCTATTACATAACACTTCCGTCCATGAAGCCTCAGCTTATGTTCGGTGCGGTCATGACTATCACAGGATCCTTCGGATACGGAGCGATAGTTACGGCACTGGCAGGCTTCCCGTCGGTAAATTACGCCGCCCATACCATAGTTCACCATCTGGAGGATTACGGTGGACAAAGATATGAGGTCGGTTACTCATCGGCAATAGCCGTTGTCCTATTCGTAATGATGGTGGGCGCAAACGGCCTTGTCAAGAAGATGCTTTCAAAGGTAGGTCAGTAGTATGGCAAAGTTAAGAACAAGAAAACATAAAGTCGTACTCGCCCGTTCTGCGGGAGGTGACGCCGGTATTACCGTAATGCTGGTTTTGCTTGGAGCATTTATGTTCCTGCCCATGCTTTACGTAATCATGCAGTCACTCAAGCCTCTTGACGAGTTGTGGATGTATCCTCCTAAGTTCACGGTTTCCAATCCCGGATTCCAGAACTACAAAGCACTCTTCTCGCTCATGAACATTTCTTGGGTTCCTTTCTCAAGATACATATTCAATACAGTACTTACATCTGTTGCGGGTACGTTCGGGCACCTGTTCCTCGCGTCCCTTGCAGCGTACACATTGGCAAAGATCAAGTTCCCAGGAGCAAAGACCATGTTTAATATGGTACAGCTCTCGCTCATGTTCAACGCGACGGTAACGGCAATTACTTCCTTTATTATAATGTCTGCATTCGGTTGGCTTGATACGTACTGGGCTATTATAGTTCCCGCATGGGGTTCGACACTCGGTCTTTACCTTATGAAGCAGTTTATGGATACAAACGTTCCCGACACCGTTCTTGAGTCGGCACGACTTGACGGTGCAGGAGAACTTCGTACATATTGGGTAATAGCGATGCCGATGGTTAAGCCCGCTTGGCTGACACTTATAGTGTACTCATTCCAGGGACTTTGGAACCAGGGCGCATCCAGCTATATCCATTCCGAGCAGCTCAAATCCTTTAACTACGCAATAGGTCAGATCACCGCCGGCGGTATCAAGCGTGCGGGCGCATCTGCGGCATCACAGGTTGTTATGATGCTCGTGCCTATTCTCGTATTCGTTATCACGCAGTCCAACATTATTGAGACGATGGGCTCCAGTGGTATGAAAGACTAATTTAGGAGGAAATCATAATGAAAAAATTCACAAAAATTTTGTGTTTGATATTTGCGATTGTTATGGTTGCCTCCTGCATGGTCGCTGTGACGAGCGCAAGCTCGGCGTATCAGACGTACACGTATTCCATTTCGGGATATCCGCTTCTGTCGCCTGATGCTTACACACCCGACACGACCATAGATTCGGAATATATGGGACTTGAGGTACCGATAGAGGGCGCAAGTGACCTTTTGACCGACAAAAATAACAACGTTTATATCGCGGACACAAAGAACAATCGTATCGTTTGTCTGGACCGTTATTTCAAGTTGAGATTCACTATTGATACTTTTAGAAATGATAACGGAGTAAACGATGCTCTTACAGCACCCCAGGGTGTATTCGTAACAGATGAAAACATCTGGGTATGTGATACAGGTGCATCCAGAATAGTAGTTTTCGACCTCGAAGGTAACTTCGTCCGTCAAATAGGCGCACCTGATTCCACTCTCTTTGAGACGGGAGCAATCTACCAGCCCGTAGCTCTGGCGGTTGACCAGTATGACAGAATCTTCGTTGTATCTTCTACAACGCAGGAGGGTATCATCGTTATGACCGGAGAGGGTGAATTCACAGGCTTTATAGGAGCGCAGGCGGTAACTGCAGGCGGCGTATGGGAAGCGATCTGGAAGAAGTTCCAGACCGAGGAACAGAAGGCTACCGAAACTCAGAAGGTTGCAAGTGAGTTCAACAATATTTCCATTGATTCAAACGGATTCATATACGTAACGACTTCTACTATTGAAGATGCGTCTGTTGCCGGTGCTATCGAGGGCAAGGCAACGGACGGTACGTACATGCCGGTTAAGATGCTCAACACCAATGGTGATGAGATAATGAGACGTAATGGATTCTGGCCCCCTGCGGGCGAGATCAACTATGCTAAGGTAGGATACGATGACGAGGCTATTGTTGGTGTTTCTACCATAGTTGACGTTGCAATAGGTCCTGAAGGAACGTGGTCTATAATTGACCAGAAGCGTTCCAAGATATACACATACGACGATAACGGAAGCCTTTTATTTGCATTCGGTGATATCGGAAATATGATGGGTAACATCATGAAGGGTGGTCTTGCTGCTATTACATACCAGGGCTCCAAGATGCTCGTACTGGATAAACAGGCATCCAAAATCGTTGTATACAAGAGAACGGAATACGGAGATATCCTTATTAACGCTCTCGAAGCTGAAAACAATCAGGAATACGATCTTGCGATCAATTACTGGACGCAGATACTCCAGAGAAACTCCAACTTTGACGCCGCTTACGTAGGTATCGGTCAGGCGATGTACAGAAACGGTGAATACGAGGAGTCTCTTGAACAGTTTGAAGCGGCTTACGACACGGAAAACTGGTCTAAATCCTACAAGGAAATCAGAAAACAGTGGATGTCCGAGTACTTTATCCTCCTTATTATTATAATAGTTGCGGTAATTGCAGGATTTTTGTTCTTCTTCAAGTTCGTAAACAAGGTGAACAAGAAGGCTACACATTCCGGAAAGAAGAAGACCTTCGGAGAGGAATTGGCTTACGGATTCCATTTGATATTCCATCCGTTTGACGGATTCTGGGATCTGAAGCACGAGAAGCGTGGCTCTGTAAGAGCAGCACTCGTATATCTTGTTATCACAGTTCTTACGTTCTACTATCAGTCTATAGGCTCTGGATATCTCTCGAACCCTCAGGGATTGTATTCTTCCATTTTCGTTCAGGTACTTAGTGTGCTCTTGCCTTTGGCTCTCTTCGTTATAGCAAACTGGTGTCTTACCACCTTGTTTGAAGGTGAGGGAAGCCTTAAGGATATCTTTATCGCTTCTTGTTACAGCTTGGTTCCGTTGCCACTCTTGATGATTCCCGCAACTGTATTTGCAAACTTTGCGACGCTTGAGGAGCTTGATATCGTTACAATGCTTTATACCATAGCGCTTGTATGGGTTGGCTTGCTGTTGTTCTTTGGAACAATGATAACGCACGACTATACGATGGGCAAGAACATTATTACGATCGCGGGAACATTGGTAGGTATGGTATTTATCATATTCATAGCGCTCCTGTTCTCGACACTCGTCACTAAGATGGTGGATCTTGTAAAGAACATCATAACGGAAATCCAATTCCGAGTATAAATTACACAGATAGGAGATTAATAATGAAAAAATTTAATAAAATTATATCGTTGCTCTTAACTGTGGTAATGCTTATGGGTTCCTTGTCCGTTCTGATGACGATAGACGCATTTGCTGCTGAAGCATCAGAAAGCCAAAACACCAACGGTACAACAGGTACCACCGGAACAACGACAAATTCTTCAAAGAAGAAGCCTTCTGATTATACAGAGAAGGTATATCTCAGCGCTGACGAAAAGATAGCAAGCATGAGACGCGCGTTCTCAAATCACGGTTTCGACATTTATGTGGATGATTACAGCGGTGAGGTTGCTGTAGTTAATCAGACCACGGGAGAAAAGCTCTTTACAAACCCTTGGGATGTTGCGGCTGATAAGTCCTCAAACACTACCACCGATGACTCTACGGTAGGTAGTATCAAGGAGCAGTTGCTCTCTCAAATTGAGCTGTCTTTCACAGACCTCACGGGTACACAGTATACCTATAACAGCTTCCGTATGGCGGCTTCTAAGGATCAGATCACCGTTAAGAACATCAAAAACGGTATCCGTGTAGAATACACCATCGGACGTGAGCAGGCAAAGATGCTCGTACCCATGCACATTGAAAAGTCCAGATTTGATCAGCTTATCAAGACGCCTATTACAGATGCGCTTAAAACTATTGATAAGTTTAATTATGAGAAATTCTTGGTATATTTCACCCCCGTGTCTCTTTACGAGATCGATCTCGAGGGTAATTTGAAGCTTGATGAAAGCGGTAATAAGATTCCCAAGGACAATCTTACCTACAACCAGATCAAGGCAGACTTCCCCGCAAGCACTAAGATAGACGTAATGTACGTTATCGACGGTGAGGTTACAAAGGCATCCGAGCGCGCATGGCTCGAGCAGATGATAAAGACATACTGCCCCGACTATACGTATGAGGAGCTTGAATATGACCATGAAATGACAGAGTATGAATCCGAGGAGGAGAACCCCCCCGTATTCAAGATGGCTCTTGAATATACCCTTGATGAAAAGGGTGTAGTGGTAAGACTCCCCGCAAACGGTATGCGTTTCAATGAGTCTCTCTTCACACTTAACTCTCTTACAGTTCTTCCTTACATGGGAGCAGGCAGCAACTGGGCAGATGAGGGCTACAATTTCATGCCTGACGGTTCTGGTGCTCTTTATGAATTTGATTCTCATGACGTAACAAAGACTCCTGTATCCGTATACAACCACATTTACGGCACAGACTATGCGTACCATGAGATATCCGGAACGTACGAAAAGGTTATAAGATATCCCGTATTTGGCACAGTTGAGAAGGGTACCGAATACACATACACATACAATGACAAGACGCTTGTCGTTGATGGCGTTATAATGGATAAGGTCTTCGCTGAAGAGGGAATGCACGAGGATGACATGAAGTATTTCAAGCTTCGTGAGGCACTTGGAGCTTTCTATACAAACGGTAAAATTACGAAGACAACCACAAAGAAGAGTGGATTCCTTGCAATAATCGAGGAAGGTGATGCTCTTACAAAAATAGCATCTTACCATGGTGGAAACCAGAATGACTATAACTCTGTTAAGATGCAGTTTACTCCCAGACCTTCCGATACATACAGCCTTGACGAATCAATGTCCGTATCCGGACTCGGTGAGTGGACTGTAGTAAGTGAAAGAAAGTATCTCGGAAACTACAAGATCAGATACGTTATGCTTTCCGACGCAGATGCTGCAGCAGAGCAAGGAATAGAGGTTTACGATGCATCGTGGCTTGGTATGGCGGCAGCTTACCGTGATTATCTTTACAGTGACGAAAACAGCGTGCTTGCTCCTCTTGCCGAGAAGGATCTTACGGATGATATTCCGCTTTACATAGAATCCTTCGGTGCGATGGAGACTGTAGAGAGAATACTCTCTGTACCGATTACAAAAATGACAGCTCTTACAACGTTTGAAGATATTAAGGCGATGTACGATGAGCTTTCAACGCTTGATGCGGACGAGGCTCCAGCAATTAAGAACATCAACTTCAAGCTTACAGGATTTGCTAATGGCGGTATGTACTATACTGTGCCTAAGAAGCTCAAGTTTGAAAGAGTTGTCGGTGGCAACAAGGGATTCCAGGAACTCCTTGATTACGCTAAGCAGGTATCTGGCAAGGAAAACTCTAACCTTGGAATATTCCCCGACTTTGATTTCTCCTACGTTGTAAACGAGAGCACATTTGACGGTGTGTCGCTCAACAAGCATGCGGCAAGAACAATTGACGACCGTTATGCAAGCAAGAGAGTGTACAGTGCTTCTCAGCAGAAGTACATAAACTACTACGATCTTGTAATTTCTCCCGCATACTTCTCCGAGTTCTATGAGAAGCTTATTGATAAATATCTTGATTACGATAATATCAATGGCATTTCCGTAGGCAGTCTCGGTAACTCGCTCAACTCCGATTTTGATGAGGATGAACCTTACAACCGTGAGGATGCAAAGGAATTCACAATTCAGGCATTCAAGTATATTGACAGCAAGCTTCCCAACGTAGACATCATGACTTCCGGCGGAAACTCTTACACATGGAAGTATGTTGACCATATTCTTGATGTTGCGCTTGACTCATCTCGTCAGAGCCGTTCTTCGAACTCTGTTCCTTTTATAGGTGTAGTGCTTCACGGTTCTGTACAGTTTGCGGGTGAGCCTCTCAACATGGAGGGTGACCTTCAGTATGCGCTTCTCAAGGCTATTGAAAACGGTGCATCTCCTTACTTCGTGCTTTCTTACAGAAACACTGAAAATCTTAAGGAAGATGAATATTTGAGTAAATACTATTCTATCAGATACGATATCTGGAAGGATGACCTTGTTTCAACTTACACAAAGCTCAACTCTGTTCTCTCAGACGTACAGGATAAATATATTATCAACCATGAGTTCTGGGGAGAAGCCGAGAGAGTACCCGATATGGATGAGGTAGAAGCCGATATTATCGGTGCTATTGAAGACTATATCGAGTACCACAAGAACGAGCTTGAATATATTCAGCAGGAAATTGCCCGCGCTCTTATCAATGCAAGAGAAGAAGGCAGACATGCAGAGGAATATATCTTCAACACTATTGATTCTGCTATTGAAGGATACTCGGCGGTACTTAGCAGCTACGAAACTTTGAATGCACAGATCGAGGCTATTGAAAATGCTACGACCGATGAAGAAAAGCAGAAAGCAAAGAATGCGTTTGTTGCCGCTATTAGCGATGCATCGGGTAAGGGCTATAAGATACTTACCGATGTAACAGAACAGATGCAGGAATACTTGACAAGTGTTCCCGAGGCCCTTGAAACAATCAAGCAGAACACGACTGATGAGTACATGATAGCTGAGGCGGCTCGTAGAGCAGAGCTTGTAATGGATTATTACGAAAACAGCAGATTCGTACTTACTTCGCCTGCCAATGCAGAGCTTGGAAACAGAAAGCTCACACTTGTTGCGCAGGAAGATTGGTGTGACGGAAAGCCCACATACATCTACGGTCTTGAAAACGGACAGTATTTGTACGCTGTAGGTGACAATAACAGAGGCTATAGCTTCTACACATGCGATGCAAACGGCACATATAAGGCTGCTAGCAAAGAGTCTATTGCCGGCGATATGCTTTTCCTCCTTGCAGATGAAAATCGCAAGGTAGAGGGAGTTAGCGTTTACCATAACGGAAATAAGGTTGACGGATATAACATTTATAAGTACGAGGAAGTAGACGGCGACGGTGAGATCATCAAGGAGATCTATTACTCCATAATCAACGGATATGCGGTTTACTATCAGTATCAGGCCTCTTACAGTGACATGGCGGCTCTTGCAGAGATGTACATGAACACTATCCTTGAAGTTAAGGCTGCGGCTGAAGCCTCTGGCGATAGCACCTTTGTTCGTGATATCAGCAACCAGATGACTATCGTATTCAAGGATGACAAGGACGAAGAAACAGACGACGAGGAAGAGGAATTCTCCAGATATGCGGTAGATAACATCGTAGTTGTAACATACGGCACAGGAAACGAGGCATACAAGTACGTTATCCTCAACTATAATGACTTCACTGTAAAGGTTACATATAACGGAGTAACTTACACTATTCCCGGATATGACTTTGTTGACGTCAAAGCTTAAGAAAGGAGGTATAAATAATTATGACAGGCGAAATTGAAATCAAGCAAAAAGCTCCAAAGAAAAGAAAGATCGCTTCTCTGGATAAAAGAAAAGCCAGAGTAGGTTGGTTGTTTGTACTTCCGTTCATTATAGGTTTGGTATGTATATACCTTCCCATTATCAAAGATTCTCTGTGGTATACATTTAACCACATAGGAACAGAGATCATCGAACAGGATGGCGAAAGATATAGCCAGATGACGGTTGAATTCGTGGGCTTGTCCAACTACCAGCAGGCATTGTTTGGAGGAGACTATAAAGATTTTGTCCCTACGCTCCTTACGGGTATAGGAAACCTTATATTTGAAATCCCCGCGATCCTTTTGTTCTCGCTCTTTATGGCGGTGCTTCTTAATCAGAAGATGGTTGGACGTGCTGCATTCCGTGCGATATTCTTCCTTCCCGTTATCGTAGCTACCGGTTTGATGGTAGCTACGGATAACATGGAATCTGTGGGAGAGATCGGCAGTATTAACGACGGTTCGGGCGGCGAAGCCGCAGAGGCACAGGGCGGCATGGTATCCACTATGGATCTCCAGTCCTTGTTTGGAAGTATGAAGGTCGGTCAAGGCCTTGTTAAGTACGTTGTAGACATAATTAACAGGATATACAGTATTGTAAACCGTTCCGGTGTACAGATGCTTATATTCCTTTCGGGCTTGCAGTCCATCTCTCCTGCCATTTACGAGGCTTGTAAGATAGACGGTGCGAGCGGATGGGAAACATTCTGGAAGATCACCTTCCCCATGATAAGCCCCATGATCCTTGTTAATGCTGTTTATACAGTTATCGACGCATTTACGACAGAGTCCAACACGGTAATGAACTATATCAACTCCGTTGGTAATGAAGATGTTGCGGGAGCGATGTCGTGGATATACTTCTTGATAGTAATGCTTATCATAGGCGCAGTCGCAGGAATTATGTCTATGTTCGTATTCTATCAAAGAAAAGACTAATGAAAGGGGGTAGAACTTATGGATTCCAATAATGTTGGCGCACAGCCCACGGTAATGAAAGAATCAAAAAACAAGATCAAGGTTGATTTTGAACGCACCCCCCTCAAGGAAAGACTTAAGGCAAAGTTTATAAATACATACTTTATAAAGAATGTTGTATTTAAGCTTTTCAGAGTAATATTCCTTTTAGGTATTGCATACGTTATACTTTATCCCTTTATTACCAAGATTGCAGGATCGTTCATGTCAAGAGAGGATTTCGTTGACGTAACGGTAATGCTTATTCCTAAGAACTTCACACTTGACACATACAAGGCGGTGTGGACGGACCTTGGATATTTGGAAGCGTTTAAGAATACGTTGTTGCTCTCCCTTGCTTGCGCAGTGCTTCAGACATTCGCATGCTGTCTTATAGCATACGGCCTTGCAAAGTACAAGTTCAAGGGTAACAAGATACTGTTCCTTCTCGTCGTTCTCACGATGATAATTCCTCACAGAACATTGGAGTTTTCTCTTGAAATGGCGTTTAAGAACTTTGATATCTTGGGAATAATTTCTTTCCTTAGCGGAGGAGTTATTTCCGGTCTGAATGTGTTCGGCTCGGGTGAGATAGCGGCTACACACTCCATAAACCTTCTCGGTACAGTTTGGCCCATGATCATTCTTTCCGTGACAGGTCTTGCATTTAAGAACGGACTTTACATATTCATGCTTCGTCAGTTCTTCCGCGGAATTCCCGACTCACTTGAGGAATCTGCATACATTGACGGTTCCGGAGACTTCAGAACATTCTTGCAGATTATCATACCTATGTCGGTGCCTATGATGATTACAGTATTTCTGTTCTCGTTCTGCTGGCAGTGGACAGACTTGTTCTATACCAATCTGTTCTTCGATCCGGCATACTATAAGAACCCGGAAGAAGAGATCAACTTCCTCTCGAAACTGTACACAGGTGTATCTGCCGGACGAATTGAAGCTCTGGATTATGAATACGAAGGACGCGCGCTGTATGAGCAGGCTACAAGAAATACATGCTTCCTTATGGCGATTGCTCCTCTGGTTGTTCTCTATGTATTCTTGCAGAGATATCTTGTTGAAGGAATCGAACGTTCCGGTCTTACTGCAGAATAATAAAAATCATGCCACAGTTGCATCAAAAAATTCAAAAAAATATGTCGCGTTGCAACTGCAGCAATCAAAAAAAGCCACGGCGGTGTCTCACCGTCGCGGCTTTTTTTATATTTTGCCTTGCAGCTGGCTTTTTAGTTGGGATATTATTTTTTTCTCAAGTCGCGAGATATAGGATTGTGAAATTCCCAGATGATCAGCAACTTCTTTTTGTGTCATTTCGGATTTTCCTCGTAAGCCGTACCGTAGCTCTATGATTTGTTTTTCGCGCGGTGAGAGGGTATCTACTGCAGCGTGTATGAGTCTTGTTTCTTCCTCCTGCTCTATGGCTGCGGAAACCGAATCCTCATCATTTCCCAAAATATCGGACAGTAACAATTCATTACCGTCCCAATCTACGTTCAGAGGCTCGTCTATCGATAGCTCTCCGACATGACATGAGTTTTTTCTTATGTACATAAGTATCTCGTTTTCGATACATCGGGAAGCATATGTTGCGAGTTTTATGTTTTTATCGATACAGAATGTATTGACTGCCTTTATAAGTCCAATAGTACCTATTGATATGAGATCTTCTATATATATTCCCGTATTTTCAAATCTCTTGGCAATATATACAACAAGACGCAGATTGTGTTCAATAAGTAACGACCTTGCGCGATCGTTGGTTTTTATTTGCTGTATGGCGATATTTTCTTCTTCTTTGGACAGGGGAGGAGGAAGTAGGTCAGGACCGTTTATGTAGAATATATTGCGCTTTTTCAGGGAAGCAAAAAAATTTATTATTTTATAAAAAATAACCTTCATTATTATAAACCTCTGAAAAGAGAATATGGTATGATCGCGTCATAACCTTGAGAGCTTTTTCCTATGTCTCCCAATGCAAACATGGCATCGGGTGAAAAACTGAGTGTATTTTTTCCTTTTTGATATGATATCTCTATTTTATCTGCTCGCAAAATTACAAGCGCGGATCTTCCGGATACGGTGTTTATGGGGGTTATCCTCATGGATGAATATGCAGGATCTTTTGTATGTATACCTTGCATGAAGTCATCAAGGATAGAGGTGTCAACAACCCCCTTTGCGGCAGCTTTGTCGATGATTATAACGGGTTTTCCGCTTATGGCGTCTTTTATAAGATTGCCGCTGTCTGATAAAGCATTGAGTGTGAGCACATTTTTATTGAAAGTTATGGTTAAGAGGCATATGCCTATTTCTTTTTTTCGAAATATCAGATTTCCGCCAAGTATTGAAATTATTCCTCCCAATATGGCAAGTATTGCAAAGCCCCAGACCGATACTCCGTCGCCGTCTATGCTTTCAAGCGGAAGATTTATTTTGTTTAGCAAATTGAAAAGCGCGGTCATAATTCCGCCAATTGCCATAGACACAGCGAAATAAAGCAAGGTTGCAACAAAGGTGTTTTTGGTCTGTTTTTTGGAATGAAACGCTATAACGCACATTAAAAAGCACACAAAAACATCCGAAACTAAAGAAATTGTTTGACTAAATGAAAGAAAGATCGAAATAACCGAATATAATGCGCCAATAGCGGAAGCCGCAATCATCCGGCCTGCGCGGCGTGGCCTATTCAAAATTCTGGCACTTATATAGAGGCACAGATAGTCCATACTGAAATTGATCAAGAACAGTATGTCAATAAAGACGTAAGTTTCCACCGCATCACCTCCGATCCGTTTTCATTATACACCCTATAGAATAAAAAATATGTCGGTTTTAGATGAAGCAAAAGAAAAATTATATTTTTGCTGTACTTAATTTTTTTAAAAAAAGGTATTGACACGGACAACAAAAAGTGATATAATAACTCTACTTGTGAAATCACTGTCAAAGAACAGTGAAGAAATTTTGTGAGGTGAAAAATAATGAAACAGAACATCCATCCCCAGTATGAAGAGTGCGTAATCAGATGCGCTTGCGGAGAGTCCGTTACAACAAAGTCCACAAAGGGCGGCGAAATGAGAGTTGAAATTTGCTCCAAGTGTCACCCCTTCTTTACCGGTAAGCAGAAGTTTGTTGATGCCGGCGGACGTGTTGACAAGTTCAAGAGAAGACTTGAGAACTCCAAGAAGTAATCCGATCTGGGAATTACTAGGTGCATATAAAAAAGGATTGCGCAAACGCAATCCTTTTTTCCTTTAGACGTTAGAAATTTTCTCAATACTTCGTTGCTTATGCGTCGCGTCTTGAAAAAATTTCGTTAGTCTCGGCTCATGTTAATTTCCTTTGATACTTTGAGTTGTAAAGGTTCAACTTGGGCAAAATGTTTTCAATGGTGGTGAATTTATGTTAAATCATGACGAAAATATAAGATCAAAAGCGATACTTGTAGGTATCATTACAGATAAAAATACGGCTGATGAGGTAGAAAAGTCACTTTCTGAGCTTGAAAGACTTCTTGATACTGCGGGCGGCGAGGTTTTTGCGTACGTGACGCAAAGCAAGTCCACGCTTGAGGCGAGAACTCTTATCGGAAGCGGTAAGGTGCAGGAGATATCCGAGCTTTGCAAAAACAACGGCATAAAGCTCGTAATTTTTGATGAGGAGCTTTCTCCCTCACAGATAAGAAATCTTGAGGAGGATATCGGTGATGACGTTCAGGTCATCGACCGTTCCATGCTTATTCTTGATATTTTTGCTCTTCACGCGGTTAGCGGAGAGGGTAAGCTTCAGGTAGAGCTGGCGCAGCTCAAATATACCGCGCCTCGCCTTATGGGACAAGGAAAAGATCTTTCCCGTCTGGGTGGCGGTATAGGCACGCGAGGACCGGGTGAATCAAAGCTTGAGTCAGATCGCCGACACATCAAAAGAAGAATCACCGCCCTTGAGGAAGAACTTGAGGTGCTTGATAAAAACCGCCGTACCATGCGTGTTTCCCGCGACAGAAGCGGACTTCCAAAGATTGCTATTGTGGGCTATACGAATGCGGGCAAGTCCACGCTGCTCAACAAGCTTACCGACGCGGGAATACTCGCCGAGGACAAGCTGTTTGCAACGCTTGACCCCACAACGAGAAAATTCGAGCTTCCCGGAGGCGAACAGGTTCTTCTGACTGACACGGTAGGATTTATCCGCAAGCTCCCTCACCATCTTGTGAATGCGTTCAAATCCACACTTGACGAGGCGGTATATTCAGACGTGGTTATGATACTTTGCGACGCATCCGATCCCGAATGTATGTCCCAGCTTGAATGTACCGAACAGACACTTGAAGAACTTGGCGCGGGCGGTAAACCCACGATATATGTATTCAACAAGTGCGACAAGGGGCTTTTTGATCAGCCTATAATAAACAGAACGGCAGACAAAAAGCATGTCGTGTTCATTTCTGCCAAGACGGGACAAGGGTGCGATGAGCTTGCAGAGGTAATGCAAGAGGTTATACATGAGGGCAAAAAAAGGGTAACCTTCAAGATCCCAAATTCCGAGATGGGCGCGATGAATATTCTTTATAAGAATGCAACTGTTGAGGATGTGGATTACGGGGCGGATTTTGTGAGCATTACGGCTGTGGTTGACGCCAAAACTCACGGTATGCTAAAAAAATACGATGAAAATTACCCTGTTGTCAGCGAGGAAGATTTTTAAACAAACACAATTCTGAATTAAAGGAAGAAGGACAATGTCAGAACAAATAAAGCCGGAGCTTTATACTACGCTTGAGGGTGAAGGACATGACGAATTTGAGGAGCGACGCTCGCTTTTTATAGGTCACGCAAAGCACGTGACAAGCGAGGAGGAAGCCATGGAATTTGTCAAATCCCTGAAAAAAGAATATTCGGACGCAACGCATAACGTTTGGGCGTACGTACTCAAAGGTGGGCTTATCGCGCGCTACTCTGATGACGGTGAGCCGCAGGGAACTGCGGGCGTTCCCACGCTTGACACTATTCGAAAAAGCGGAGTAGAGGACGCTGTGGTGGTCGTTACCCGTTATTTCGGTGGAATTTTGCTGGGTGCCGGTGGACTTGTCAGAGCTTATTCACACGGAGCAAAAATAGCTTTGGAAGCGGCAAAGATAATAACATATGAAAAGTATTCGGTTTATGCTTTGGAATGCTCATACTCGGATTATCAGAAGTATATAGTGCTTTTACCGCAGTTCAATGCTATTGTGGACGATACTGAATTTTCCGATAAAGTAAGGGTGACGTTTGCGCTCAAAAGCACCACGGTACAGCCATTACTTGAAAAAATAAAGGAAATGTCTGCGGGCAGAGACTGCCCGGAGAAGCTTTGCGAGAGGTTTGATTACAGATGATAGATAAAAATAAGCTTTTTGATACTCACGCGCATTATTACAGCCGCAAGTTTGACGAGCTTTCGGGTGGTGTTGACGGACTTCTCTCAAGCGCGGAATTTCAAAGCTCTGTCGGTTGCGTTGTTAACATCGGCGCGGACGTTGAAACGTCAAAAGCCGTTGTGGCACAAGCAAAAAAATATGATTTTATATATAGTGCGGTGGGTATTCATCCGACCGAAGCGCAGAATGTGTGCGGTGAGGACGTTGAAGGTAACCTCGCTAAAATTGAGGAATTGCTCAACACACCCGAAAAGAGAAGCGAAAACAAAATAGTAGCTATAGGCGAGATAGGCTTTGACTATTATTGGCAACCCGTGGACAGGGAATTGCAGTATAAGTATTTTTATGAGCAGATGCGTCTGGCAGAGAAATACGGTCTTCCCGTTATAATCCACGACCGAGACGCGCACGGAGATACGTTTGATATGATATGTCAATTTCCCAATGTGCGCGGCATATTACATTCCTGCTCCATGAGCGACGAAATGGTACGTCAGCTTTGCCAGCGAGGCTGGTATATATCATTTTCGGGTACCGTTACATTTAAAAATGCGCACAAGGTAAAGGCGGCATGCGCCGTGGTGCCGATAGACAGGCTGCTTTCGGAGACCGACGCGCCGTATCTTGCCCCGCATCCATACCGCGGGCAGATGAACAATTCGCTTCTTATGGAAAATACGGTGCGAGAAATGGCAGAAATACACAATATAAGCTATGAGCAAATGCTCCAAATAACCAATGAAAATGCAAGAAGGATTTTCTCAATAGATTGATTTATGAAAATACAGCTATCCGATCATTTTACTTATAAAAAGCTGTTGAAATTTACTTTGCCCAGTATTGTGATGATGGTTTTTTCATCGATATACGGTGTGGTAGACGGCTTTTTTGTATCCAACTTTGCCGGCGAGACCGAATTTGCCGCGTTGAATTTCATATACCCATTTATAATGATGCTCGGCGCGTTTGGATTTATGTTCGGCGCGGGCGGCTCGGCGCTTATATCAAAGACAATGGGTGAGGGAAATATGAAAAAGGCTCAAAGCCTTTTCTCTCTTATTGTTTACGTGTCGATCGGCACCGGAGTAGTCCTCGCTGTGCTTGGAATAATTTTTATCCGTCCCATAGCATCCTTGCTTGGAGCTGAAGGAAAAATGCTTGATGACTGTGTGATATACGGGCGCATCATACTCGCGGCGCTTCCCGCGTTCATGCTTCAAATGGAGTTTCAGACCTTTTTCGTCATGGCTGAAAAACCCAAACTTGGACTTTATTCTACTCTTGTATCGGGCGTTGCCAATATGGCGCTTGATGCCCTGCTCGTTGGAATTATCCCGCTTGGGCTTGTCGGTGCGGCTATGGCTACGGCGATAAGTCAGCTTATCGGCGCTATTATCCCGCTTATCTACTTTTTCAGACCAAACACAAGCATTTTGCGGCTCGGGAAAGCAGAGTTTGATGGAAAAGCTTTGGTTAAGACCTGCACAAACGGTTCGTCCGAGCTTATGAGTAACATTTCAATGTCACTTGTCGGCATGCTTTATAACGTCCAACTTATGAGATATGCAGGCCAGGAGGGAGTGGCGGCATACGGAGTATTGATGTACGTGAATTTTGTGTTTATATCAATATTTATTGGCTATGTCGTAGGAATTGCTCCCGTGATAAGCTATCATTACGGAGCAGGGAACACAGGCGAGCTGAAAAGCCTTTTAAGAAAAAGCCTTGTCATCATCTCAATATGCTCAGTTGCGATGCTGGGTTCAGGAGAAGGGCTTGCGTATCCGTTCTCGAAGCTATTCGTATCGGCTAATCCGGCGCTTTTTGAGATGACGCTCAGAGGTTTTAGAATATACTCATTCTCGTTTTTATTTGCCGGGTTCGCGATATTCGGATCGTCATTTTTTACCGCGCTTAATGATGGATTGACGTCTGCGATAATTTCATTTTTGAGAACACTTTTATTCCAAAGTGCGGCGGTTATCTTGCTTCCGCTGGCGTTTGACCTTGACGGAATATGGCTATCCATTATAGTGGCAGAAGTCATGGCGGTTGCGGTGACTGTGGTGTTTATGATTGGAAAAAGGAAAAAATATGAATACTAAAAAATGCACTCAATACGAGTGCATTTTTTAGTGCGTGTATTTGTTTAGAAGTTCTTTAAAGTCTTTGAGTAAATTTAGGTCTTTACTTGAAATTTGCTCATAGTTGCCAAGATTTAACAAAAAATTAGGGTCTAAATGTAAAATTTGGCATATTCTACGAAGCTGAGCTATGCTCGGTTCTTGAAGATCACGCTCAATTTTTGAGTAGTTAGACTGATTCATGGGAATAAGTGCCGCGACTTCATTTTGCGACATGTCCATATCCTCGCGCGCGTTTTTTATTTTTTGACCGATACTCATGCTTTTCTCCTTTGATAAGTATGTACACTGTTATTATAACATTTTTAACTAAAACACTTGACTATTAGTTTAAAATAGTATATAATTGTGTATTGACAGTTAAATTTTAACTAAAAAGCTTATTTTTCAATGAGTAACGGAGGTAAAAATGAAAAAAAGAGTACTTTGGTCAATTTCAATAATTTTGGTTCTTCTTTTATCAGTTGCGCTGCTTTCTTCATGCGCGAAGAAAAACGGACAAGGCCCTCAGGGTGAGCAAGGCGAACAAGGACCGCAAGGCGCTCAAGGCGTGCAAGGCCCTCAGGGTGAGCAAGGTCCTCAAGGCGAACAAGGTCCTAAAGGCGAGCAAGGTCCTCAGGGTATACAGGGTCCTCAGGGTGAGCAAGGACCTCAAGGCGAACAAGGTCCTCAGGGTGAGCAAGGTCCTCAAGGCGAACAAGGTCCTCAAGGCGAACAAGGCCTTCGGGGTGAGCAAGGCCCTCAAGGCGAACAAGGCCCTCAGGGTGAACAGGGTGAACAAGGTCCTCAAGGCGAACAGGGTGAACAAGGTCCTCAGGGTGAAGCCGGAAAGGACGGCAAGCCCGGCGCGGATGGAGAGGACGGACTTACTCCCCATATAGGAACAAACGGCAATTGGTGGATAGGCGATACCGACACAGGTGTGAGTGCTGTTGGTGGAGGAACATCCGGAGATACGGTTATTATACCCGGCGAGCCCGGTGCTGATGGAGAGGACGGACTTACTCCCCATA
>SVTX01000015.1 GCA_015063545.1 Oscillospiraceae bacterium
CCGCTATCGCGGTCCCCATTCCCTTGCGAGGGAAGGTGGCACGAGCCTGCGAGTGACGGATGAGTAGTCTGCGTAAAATAATAGATTGCTTGCCCTCGATTAATTATTGTATTCTACTCATCCACCGCTATCGCGGTCCCCCTTCCCTCACAAGGGAAGGCTAATTCTTAATTCTGCACTTTATGCTGTTACCCCGAGCTTGTCGAGGGATCTCTAAATCATTGCGGTCAAAACCTCGGAGATCTTTCGACTACGTTTGCAACACTCACTTCGCTCAAGATGACAAATTTCGTTGTGTCTAATCATTCACCAATTTCACTCTTGACATTTTCTAAAATCCATGTTAGAATGAAGTTGCCAAATTATTTTTATAGTTACATTTTTAAGTATATATTTTTAAGTATAGGATAACTATACCTTTTTTTGAACATAATTTACACGGTGTGAATTTGACAAAATGCAGATTCTGTTCCGTGTAGATTGTGTTGAAATATATACTTGAAAACATAGAAATAGTTTGGCGACTACTGGAGTCTGCGTTTTTGTGCGGCGGCTTCGGTCGTCGCACTTTTTAATTTTTCGAGGTGATAAAATGAAAATCGCAATTATAGGTTCAAGAGGATTGCATGTTGAAAATTTAGAAAATTATCTCCCCGACGGTGTGACCGAGATAGTCTCGGGCGGCGCAAAGGGAATTGATACGGACGCAGAAAACTTTGCAAATGAAAATAATATAAAAACAACTGTTTTTCTGCCCGAATATAACCGATACGGCAAAGCTGCACCAATTATGCGAAATTATCAGATAGTAGATTACGCCGATGAGGTTCTTGCCTTTTGGGACGGCAAATCAAGGGGAACAAAGAGCGTTATAGATTATTGCAAAAAGCAAGATAAGAAGGTTACGGTTATTATGATATAAAAGGGGGCAAATTGCCTCTTTTTTTTAATAATACTTATTTCCGTTCTTGACATAAAAGCGACATTATTATAAAATAAAATTGTATAACACCAAAAGGAGAATTTCTATGAGTTATTCAACTATTGAAAAATTTAACAAGTATCACTTAATCTACAGCGCAGACGGCGCAGTGAAGGGAACTATCAGCTACTTTGTTGACGGACAGCCTACACAGGAAGAATTTTTCCTCGCAAAGGGCGAAAATATGTCCTTTTGCAGCTTTATTGATGGATACCTTGACGGAGTGCTTGCAGAAGGCGAAATAAGCATAGAAACAGAATTTATAGCCGATGGCTCGTTTGTTGATATAACCTCAATTGACACGACCTGTGAAAAAGTCTACGAGGGCGGTACGTATTTCTTTGAAAATGACTTTTACAAGGTCGGCGTAGAGCTTGCATGGGGCGGCGGTCTGACCGTAATAATTGATAAAAATGCCCCGGATGGGCTTGAAAACCTCTTAAATCGCTTTGACACGGGCAGACTTGTTCAGCAGTCCTACTACGGCACAAATAAGCCTCCGTTCGTCTGTGGCGAATTTATGGGCTGCGTGTGGAGCTATAATCCCGTTCAGGGCGGCGACAGAACAAACGCAAAGAGCAAGCTCGTTGATCTTAAAATTGAGAGTGACAGAGTTTACGTAAAATGCCGTCCGAGAGACTGGGGACATGAGGCATGGTATACTCCGTCGTATATGGAAAACACGTATATCCTTGAGGGAGACATAATACGTGTAGACAACAAATTCACCGACTTCTCCGGCTGGGAGCACCCCTTGGCAGGTCAGGAGGTTCCCGCGTTCTATACCATAAGCTACCTTGATAATTTTTGGTTTTACGACGGGGACAAGCCATGGCAGAACGATGAATTATCAGTCCGTCGCGACCTCATATTCTGGCCTGAAGACTGGCCGAGACACCGCTTCCCACTCCCTCAGGGAGAAAAGGAGCCTTGGTGCGCGTGGACGGATATAAATGACTGGGGTATCGGTCTTTACGTTCCTAACATTGACGGTTACGTAGGCGGCAGACACCAACACGATGGCTCAAAAGATCCTTATTCGGGATCATGCAGTTACGTAGCTCCCATGAAGGCAATGGCTATAAAGACGTTCGTTCCTATTGAATACAGCTATCTTATCTGCACGGGAGATCTTCAAAACATTCGTAAAAAATTTACAAGGTTAAAGGATTTCACTGAAAATAAGTTTTAATTTTAAACTTTAAGGCATGTATTTTTACATGCCTTTTTATATTCATAAAAAATTTACATTTTTATTTTTTTATAACTTGTTTTAGGCTGTTTACAAACAAAAAAGTGTATGTTATAATATATTTATATTATTTATATATAGTATCGCGCGATTTTATTTTTTATAATACTTTTATGATTTATAATCAACACTTAAAGGAAAGGAAAAGCAATGGACTATCTACAGGAAATAGAAGAAATTTGGGCTATGGTCAAAGAAAAGCTCAGTCAAAAAATAAGTACTACTGCCGTAAATCTTTGGTTTGGCAATTCACCCATCGTATCCTTTGAAAATAACAATCTCACCATCGCGGTAGATTCGGAATTTAAGAAAAACATAGTTTGCGAAAAATATATACCCTTGCTTGAAGAAACGTTTGAGGAATTTATGGGATTCCATGTTTCCATAGAAATAGACGCTCTCCCGGACCCCACAACACTTGAAGAACTCGAAAGACGCATAAACGCGGCAGTTAAGCTTGCGAGTAATCCCGACGCGTTTTCAAAAGAAAATACCGCTATTGCTTCCAAAAAGGTATTGTATGAGCTTGAGGACAGAAAAGAGCTTATGTCGGATAAAAAGACGGGTATCGGTTCAACCATGCCGTCGGTAAACTTTGAGTACACCTTTGATAACTTCATTGTAGGAAGCTCAAATAAGTTTGCTCATGCAGCCTGTTTTGCTGTATCCGAAAATCCGGCTCAGGATTACAATCCTCTGTTTATTTACGGTCCGTCCGGACTTGGTAAAACTCACCTTCTTTACGCAGTAACGAACAAGATAAAAGAGAGAAATCCCCACACAAAGATCATTTACATAAAGGGTGAGGATTTCACAAATCAGATGATAGAGAGCCTGTCCAAAAACTCAATGGCAAAATTCAGGGATAAATACCGCACCTGCGACGTTCTTCTGATAGACGATATTCAATTTATCGCAGGCAAGGAATCCACACAGGAAGAATTTTTCCACACATTCAACGCCCTTTTTGAAGACGGAAAACAGATAATTCTCACATCCGACCGTCCTCCCAAGGATATAAAAACGCTTGAGGACAGACTTGTCACAAGATTTGAGTGGGGACTTATAGCGGATATCCAGCCGCCGGATCTTGAACTCAGAATAGCGATATTCAAAAATAAGATATCACAGGCAGGCATCGAGGTATCCGATGAGATAATTACCTACCTTGCAGAAAATCTCCGTTCCCACATAAGACAGATTGAGGGCGCGGTCAAAAAGCTCGTAGCTATCCGTTTTCTTTCGGGAAGAGAAATTACTATGGAAATAGCTAAAAACTGCATAAACGAGCTTTTGGGCGGTGAAGAACCCGTAAACGTGACTGTTGACAAAATATTCACGGCTGTGGAAAAGAGATTTGAAGTCAAAAAATCAGATCTTGTCGGAAAGTCCAGAGTAAAGGAAATAGCAAACGCAAGACATATAGCAATTTATCTTATAAGATACGTAACCGAGATGTCTTATCCAAATATAGCAAAGCTCTTTAACCGAGATCATTCCACAATAATCGCGTCCGAGGAGAGCGTTAAAAAGAAATTAAATTACGATCATTCACTTGAAGCGGTTATAAACGATATTGTCAAGGAAGTCAAGGAATAAAGTTTTTACCTAGTTTTCAACATACACAAAAGTTATAAATTTTATTTATTTTTCAATAGCTTCAGAGTTTTCAACAGGCAGTTTTTAATTTTTTATACCTGTGGAAAATCTTGAAAATTTTAAAATATAAAAAATATTCCAAAATTCAAATTAAAGCAGCGAAAATTCAAGGTATTTTTTTGAAATATCACTCAAAAAGAAAAGTTTTCCACCAATTTTAAGCATCATCCCGACAATAGAGTGTGGAAAGATTTTCTATGTTTTTAAAGATGTTTGGCTACTTTTCAACAATCAGTCCGACACTACTGCTATTACTGCTAATAATTTTATCATTCATTCACTCTCTCTTGCGCGCGAAGCGCGCCTGCGCATAAAGCGCGAAAACTTCTGCCGACAGTGGCGTAATAATCAAACAGAATTCCGTCTTTATGATTTTGTAAGCGGAAAAGAAAGGATCAAAAATGAAGATCACGTTTAACAGACAGCAAATAAGCAATAAGATAGCTCCCCTCATGAGCGTAGTATCATCCAAAAGCACAAATAAGGCAATAGAAGGAATACTCATAGAAGCAAAATGCCCCGATAGCTGTACTCTTACCGCATTTGACGATGAAAAGGGTATGAAAATAAGTGTTGAGTGTGAGGTTCTTGAAGAAGGCTCTTACATAATCAACGCGCAGAAGTTTAACCAGACCTTAAAGGTAATGGACGGTGAGCTTATAAGCCTCACTGTTGACAATAAGCTCCAGGCTACTTTTGAGTGCGGAATTTCAACTCATAAGACCGGCTCTCTCAGAGCAGAAGAATTTCCCGAAATTCCCAATCTTACAACGGAGAAGGGATTTGTAGTAAGTCAGCCCATACTTAAAAAGATGCTCTCTAAGGTTTCTTATGCTATGGGGGTAAACGATCCCAGACCTGTTCTCAACGGATGTCACATAAAGACAGAGGCAGGAAAGATAAGTGTAGTTTCTTGCGACAGCTTCAAGCTTGCTGTTTGTTCATGCCCCGCAGAAATAGAAAATATTGAAAATTCCACTAAGGGAATAGAATATTCCTTCATAGTCCCCGCAAAGTCCGTAAATGAGATAATAAAGCTTCTCTCCGATGACGAAGAGGATAAGGTTACGGTATATATGAGCTACAAGAATATGGTTCTTGCATTTAACGATCTCATATTCTTTACAAAGCTCATTACCGGAGAGTATATAGATTATAACAGAATAATAATCAAGAACCACAAAATAGAGGTAGTTACAGATAAGTACGATCTTATAGCTGCCCTTGAAAAGGCTTCTCTTATCACGGAGGAGAGAATTGAAAGAGCTGTTCGTTCACACGTTCGTATAGTTGCAGAGGATAATATTATCAAGGTATCTGCAGTTTCCGCTGCGGGAAGCATTTACGACGAGGTAGAGAGTGAGCATACGGGAGATGGACTTTCTATTGCATTTAACAACAGATTCCTTCTTGACAGCGTGAGAGCTTGCTCATATGACAGAATAAAGATATCCATGACCTCCGCATTCTCAAGCATAAATATTGAGCCTGCGGATGCAGAAGAGGGAGAGAGTGAATTGTTCATGCTTCTTCCCGTAAGAACCAAGGAATAATAGATGATCTGCAAAAGGATAAGTCTTGAGAATTTTCGAAATATAGAGAAGGCTGAGCTTGAATTTTGCAACGGTACAAACATACTGCTTGGAGAAAACGCGCAGGGAAAGACAAATCTTATTGAGGCAATATATTACACCGCGCTTTGTCGGAGCTTCAGACAGGGAACGGATAAGGATCTTATCAGGTTTGGATGTGAGTATTCAAAAATTGATAATACGTATTGCGACAGTATAAGAGAAATGAATACCAGTGTTACGTTGTTTTCCGACAGAAGGCAAAAGAGAATAGAACAGAACGGACTTAAAATATCAAAAATGTCTGATATGGTGGGCGCGTTCAAGGTTGTACTGTTTTGTCCCGAGCATCTTTCAATAGTCAAAGAAGGCCCTTCTATGAGGCGGAGCTTTCTTGACGTGGCAATATCACAGATAAGACCTCTCTATATGAAGTCTCTTCAGAGATATCAGACGATACTCAAAGAGAGAAATTCTCTCATAAAAAAGGCGCAGGAAGACAGAGAGACATTTGATTTGACGGTTGACGTCTGGTCTGAACAGCTTGCAGTCGAGGCGGCGAAAATAACTGCGTACAGAGTTGAATATCTGTGTGAGATAAGAAAATACGTCTCGGATATATTTTCGGATATGACGGGAAAGCGCGAAGAACCTGAGTTTTCATATATTTCATCGTGCAAGCTACCTGAGGAGGAGCTGTGCGACGTAAAAAAAGTTGAGGATAGCTTCCGTGAACTTTATTTTACGCGACACGACCGAGAAATCGGCGCAGAAGCGACTTTGTGGGGTACGCACAAGGACGATATAGAAATAAAATTAAACGGCAACAGCGCGCGAATTTTCTGTTCTCAGGGACAGCAAAGGTCCCTGTCGCTCGCTATGAAGCTTTCAGAGGGAGAAATAATCAAGAAAAACTGTGGCGGTGAGTACCCGGTATTTTTACTTGACGACGTTCTGTCAGAGCTTGACGGCGCGAGAAGAAGATATCTCATCTCAAATCTGACGGACAAGCAGGTTATAATGACAACTTGTGAGGCTACGGATATATCCGGAGCTAACGTAATTGGTGTAAAAGAGGGAAAGTATTTTGAAAATACTTTACAGTGAGAAAATGATTACTGAAAATACAACAATCAAAATAATGTCCTTTAATATGCTTTTTGGAGGATATGAGGGCACGGATTTTTCCTTGGAAAAAAGAAAAGAAAAAATAATTGATGTTATAAAAAAAGAAAAGCCCGATATAATAGGCTGCCAGGAAGTTACAGACAGTACGCGTGATTGGCTTGAGAGCTTGCTTTTTGATGAATATTCAGTTATTGGTGTCGGAAGAAATTCAGACTGCCGCGGTGAAGGCTGTCCCGTATTTTATAATAAAAGCAAATTTGCTTTGATTTCCTTTGATACGTTTTGGCTGTCCGACGATCCCCTTTTACCGGGAAGCTTTGCATCAAATACAGGACAAAGTCCTTGTCCGAGATTGGCTCATATTTTATATTTGAGATGCTATGACGACGGATGTCCGATTATATTTTTGAATACCCATCTTGATAATTTTACCGAGGATTGCAGAAAATTTGAGCTTGAAATAATAGAAAAAAAACTTGGAGATATTCATGCAAATACATGCTGTATAATGACGGGAGACTTAAATCTTGAACCTGACGCCGATTATTTCAAGGAGTTTTTGAAAAATCTTGATTGTATCGGATTAAAAGATGCAACCTCAAATATCAGCGGAACATTTCATAATTTCGGCAGACTTGAAAAACCTATGAAAATTGACTATATTCTGACTAATGCCCCGGTTATTTCTTCTCAGATAGTTGAGGATAAGTGTGATGGCGGAATATGGTATTCCGATCACTATGCCGTAACATCATTGATCAAAGTGTGATTTTAGAAATCAGGAAAATTAATTCAGGAGTAAAAATATGTTTCTCCACGCAGGTAACAACAAAAATATAAGAGAAAAAGATATAATAGGTATATTCGACGCGGACAACGCTACGATATCATCTGTGACGAGAAAATATCTCTCCGAGGCTGAAAGAGCCAATCTTGTCATATCCGCAAAGGACGAGATACCGAAATCCTTTATTCTCTATAAAGAAAACGGAAAATATATGATCTGTTTTTCCCAGATATCCACACAGGCTCTTCTGGGCAGAACGGTTTATGGAATATAAAATTGATAACAGATATGTGAAATAAATGAAAGGCAGAAGAAAAAATGTCGGAAATCGAAAAGAACACTTATGACGAAAGTGGGATACAAGTCCTTGAAGGTCTTGAAGCCGTAAGAAAAAGACCGGGTATGTATATTGGTACTACCTCTATACGCGGTCTGCACCATCTTGTTTACGAGATAGTTGACAACTCTATCGACGAGGCGCTCGCAGGATACTGTGACAAGATAACCGTCACTATAAACTACGATAACAGCGTTACGGTCGAGGATAACGGACGTGGTATTCCTGCGGGTATTCACCCGAAGGAAGGTATCCCTACGCCTGAAGTCGTATATACAATACTCCACGCAGGAGGCAAGTTCGGCGGCGGCGGATATAAGATAGCCGGAGGTCTTCACGGAGTTGGCGCGTCTGTCGTTAACGCTCTGTCGCTTTGGGTAGAGCTTGAGGACTGTTATGAGGGCAAGAGATATACCGAACGCTTTGAGCGCGGCGCGGTTGCGAGAAAATTCGTGTGCGAGGGTGACTCTCCCGAAAAGCCTCACGGAGTTAAGGTGACCTTTAAGCCCGATCCCGAAATATTTGAGGAGACTGTATTTGACTACGATATACTTCTCAACCGTATGCGTGAGCAGTCATTCCTTAACGCGGGAATAAGAATAGTTCTCATTGATAACAGACCGAATGAGCCTATTGTTACAGACCTTCAGTTTGAGGGAGGTATAAAGTCTTTTGTTTCTTATCTTACCGAACAGAGACATAACGATCCCATACACAGTGATGTTATTTACATGAAGGGCGAAAAGGATACAAGTGTTGCTGAGATCGCGCTTCAGTATAACGACGGCTATAATGAGTGTGTTATGACGTTCGCCAACAACATGAACACTATTGAGGGCGGTACTCACGAGACAGGCTTTAAATCCGGACTTACCAGAGTTATAAACGATTACGCGCGTAAAAACGGAATACTCAAGGACAGCGACAAGAATCTGTCCGGTGAGGACGTAAGAGAGGGACTTTGCGCCATAGTTTCAGTAAAGCTTGAAAACGCGCAGTTTGAGAGCCAGACTAAGGCAAAGCTCGGTAACTCCGATATAAGAACACTTGTTGAAAATACATTAAACTCCAAGCTTGCTGATTATTTTGAGGAAAATCCCAATTCCGCGAGAATTATAATAGATAAAGCTCTTTCTGCTTCCCGTGCGCGTGAAGCTGCAAGAAAGGCAAGAGAGGCTACCAGACGTAAGGGACTTCTCGAAGGCAGTACGCTTCCCGGTAAGCTTCGTGACTGTAATGAGAGAAACGCAGCTCTTACAGAGCTTTATCTTGTAGAGGGAGACTCCGCGGGAGGTTCCGCAACTCAGGGAAGAAACTCAAAGTTCCAAGCAATACTTCCTCTTCGCGGTAAGGTACTTAACGTAGAGAAAACAAGACTTGACAAGGTTTATTCCAATCAGTCGCTTATACCTATAATTCAGGCGCTTGGCTGTGGAATAGGTGAGGAGTTTGATATAGCTAAGCTCCGCTACGGCAAGATAATAATTATGGCGGATGCCGACGTTGACGGATCTCATATCAGAATACTTCTTCTGACATTCTTCTTCAGACACATGCGTCAGCTTATTGACGACGGACATATTTATCTTGCTCAGCCTCCGCTTTATAAGGTCTACCGTAAGGGCTCAAAGCAGGGTAACGAAAGATATGCGTTCTCTGATGCCGAGAGGGATGCGATAATTGAAGAGCTTGGCGGCGAGAACGGTAAGCATCTTATAGAGGCAGACCGTTATAAAGGTCTTGGTGAGATGGATCCGGAACAGCTTTGGGAGACAACTATGGACCCTGCGACACGTACTATATTGAAGGTTACGGTTGAGGACGCTATGGTTTGCGATGAGATGTTCTCACTTCTTATGGGCGATAAGGTTGAACCAAGACGTATATTTATTGAGCAGAACGCGCGTCTTGCTGAAAATCTTGATATTTGATTTTGATTGTTGAAAACTCGGTGAAAATTTTAAAAAACTTCAACGTTTTATACAAGCTATCAAAAACTTGAAGCTATGTTTTAAATCATTGAAAAACAAAGATAAAATTATACCTTTTAAAAGTTTTCAACATAGCACGTATAATAAAAAAGACAGTTTTCCACATCCTGTTAAAAAGTATGTGGAAAACCTGTGCAAAACTAAAAAAGGGGGATGAATTTGAAATTTTTTAAAAATAAATTTTTTATAAGCATCCTCTGTATAGCAGTAGCTCTGACAATTTTTTCGGCTGTTTTTTCAATCATGGGAGTAGGTAATACGGCAAAGAATTTTATAGGTAAAATTTGCGCACCCATTGAATCCGGAATATGGAAAATGAAGGAGTCTCTTAAGGGATATTCGTTGTATTTTTCGGATATGGACAGCTTGATAGAAGAAAATAAACAGCTTCAAAAAGAAGTGGATGAGCTAAACGACAAGCTCAATGATTCACAAGTCATAAAGGAAGAAAACGACAGGCTCCGTGACTATATATCCGTAAAGGACGCTCATAAAGATTTCAAGTTTACCGAGGCGCTTATAATAGGCTCCGAGACGGACAATTACATGTCGATAATAAAGATAAACAAGGGTACGGATAACGGACTCAAAATCAATATGCCGGTTATAGTTTCCACAGGCCTTGTGGGAAGTATATGCGAGGTTGGACCAAACTGGGCAAATATCCGTGTTATATGCGAATCGGCTTCTTCTGTCGGAGGTTACATATCAAGAAACGGAGAGACAGGAATTGTTCAGGGAGATATAACCTATAAGGACAAGGGAATATGTAAGCTGACCTATCTTGACATGGAATCCGATATAGAAATAGGAGATCTGGTATATACAAGCGGAAGCGGAAGCGTTTATCCGGGAGGACTTTTTATAGGAAAAGTGGCATCGGTTGAAATAGACGAATATACCCGTTCAAAGGTCGCCACAGTTGAATGTGCCGTGGATTTTAATAAATTAAGCTACGTTATGGTAATAACGGACTTTAATTCCGATATTTCGGAGGGCGGCACAGATGAATAACAGAAAAAACAGCGGCAGGTACGAGAAAAGATTTGATAAGATATTGCTTATCCGCTGTGTGATATTTTCGGTAATTATCATCATATCGTCTCTGTTTGAGGTATCTTTTTTCAAGGTGTTTGGAAAAACTCCCGCCGTAGTTCTTTGTATAGTTTCCGCCGTAGGATTTATATGCGGTGAAAAGGCAGGCGGTATTTGCGGCATTGTCGGAGGATTTTTCATAGATGCCGTGGGAAGTGTGGGAATTTCAATTTCTCCCGTGTTTTATATGCTTATGGGCTACGGATGCGGATATTTGCTGAAAGTCTTTCTCAGACAGAATTTTCTGTCATTCATCATATATTCCGTAGCGGTAGGAGTTCTTAATTCTTGCGTAACGCTCGGACATTTCGCATTTCATACAAAATCGCTTAATATAGTACAAATATTTAAAGATACGCTTTTGCCGGAATTTGCGGCATTCATGATGTTTGTTCCGATAGTATATTTTATGTGCTTTGGGATAGACAAGCTCATAAATAAAATCAAAAAATAAACAATGTATTATCTGTCAAAGAGAGGATAGTTAAAAATGGACAAGAACACACACGACAGCGACGTGTACTTATTCGAAAATCAAAAAATAGTTGATATCAACATGGAGAAGGAAGTAAAGAAATCCTTTATTGAGTACTCCATGTCTGTAATCATGTCCAGAGCTCTGCCCGATGTTCGCGACGGCATGAAGCCCGGACAGAGACGTGTTATCTATGCTATGTATGAGGATCACCTCACACATGATAAGCCCTTCCGAAAGTCTGCAACGACCGTAGGTAACGTGCTTGGTAGATATCATCCTCACGGAGACAGCTCTGTTTACGGAACTATGGTAAGAATGGCGCAGCCCTTCTCACTCCGTTATACCCTTATAGAGGGACACGGTAACTTCGGTTCTGTTGACGGAGACCCCCCGGCAGCTTACCGTTATACAGAGGCAAGACTTGACAAAATTGCCGACGAGATGACTCGCGATCTTGAAAAAGAGGTAGTTGAATATCAGCCTAACTTTGATAACAGACTCCGCGAGCCTACCGTTCTTCCGTCACGTTTTCCCAACTTCCTTGTAAACGGATCGGTGGGTATTGCCGTAGGTATGGCTACGAACGTTCCCCCTCACAATCTCGGTGAGGTCATTGACGGAACTATATACAGAATGGAAAATCCCGACTGTTCCGTAATGGATCTTATGGAATTCATAAAAGGCCCTGATTTTCCTACTTACGGAACTATTCACGGCACACAGGGAATAATCGACGCTTACACGACAGGTAAGGGCCGTATTTCCGTTCGCGCAAAGGCTGAGATAGACGAAGAAAAGAGAACTATCATAATTACCGAAATTCCTTACATGGTAAATAAATCCATGCTTTGTGAGGCTATTGCAGATCTTGTTAAGGATAAGAGAATAGAGGGAATTTCAGGTCTTCGTGATGAATCCGGCAGAGCAGGTATGAGAATTGTTATCGAGTATAAGCGCGACGCTAACGGACAGATAATTCTCAACCAGCTTTACAAATATACTCAGCTTCAGGATACCTGCGCTATAAATATGCTTGCGGTTGTAGGACAGGAGCCTAAGGTTCTTTCGCTTCCTCAGATACTTGACTATTATATTGAGCATCAGGAGTCGGTTATTCGCAGAAGAACGGAATTTGACCTTAACAAGGCAAAGGCAAGGGCTCACATATTTGAGGGCTATAAGATAGCTTTGGATAATATAGACGAGATAGTTCACATAATGAAAACTTCTCCCTCTATTCCCGTATCAAAGCAGACCTTGATTGATAGATTCGGTCTTACCGACATTCAGTCTCAGGCTATCGTTGAAATGACTCTCGGCCGTCTCACAGGTATGGAAAGACAGAAGATACAGGATGAGCTTGACAGACTTCACGCGCTTATCGCAGAGCTTGAAGGAATACTTGCCGACGACGGAAAGATCCGCGAGATAATCAAGAATGAAATGCTTGAGATCAAAGAAAAGTATGCCGATGACAGAAGAACAAATATTGAGATAGCCGAGGACGAAATTGACCTTGAAGACCTCATTGAAAAGCACAACTGTGTAATTACAATGACACGCGCGGGATACATCAAGCGTTTGCCTGCGGATACATATTCCGCACAGAGACGCGGAGGTAAGGGAATTACCGCCATGACGACGCGTGACGAGGACTTTATAGAAAAGGTATCTGCCGTATTCTCACACTCTTTGCTTATGTTCTTTACGAACAAGGGACGTGTACAGACGATGAAGGCATTCAGAATTCCCGAAGCGTCAAGAACGTCCAAGGGCTCTAATATCGTAAACATGCTTCAGCTTTCCGACGGTGAGAAGGTAACTTCCATGATAAGCGTAAACGAGTTTGGCGAAGGCGAGTATCTTACGATGGTTACCCGCAAGGGCGTTATCAAAAAGACACTTCTGTCCGAGTACGAGTATCAGCGTAAGGGCGGTAAGATCGCTATAAATCTTGACGATGATGATGAGCTTCTGTTCGTTACAAAGACAGACGGAAACGCGCAGCTCATTATCGCAACTCACGGAGGAAGCGCCGTAAGATTTGACGAGGCGCAGGTAAGACCTATGGGAAGAACCGCGCGCGGCGTTCGCGGAATAAATCTCCGTGATGACGATTACGTTATAGGTGTTGCACAGGTAGAGGAAGGAAAGAAGCTTCTCACAATCACCGAAAACGGCTACGGAAAGAGAACGGAATACGATGACTTCAGACTTATGAAGCACCGCGGCGGTTTTGGTGTAACATGTCATAACGTGACCGAAAAGACAGGTCCTGTTGCTGGAATACTCTCTGTTGACGACAATGACGATATTATGGTTATAACAAATGAGGGTATAATCATAAGAACACATGCAAATGAAATATCCACGTACTCAAGAACTGCATCCGGAGTAATTACCATGCGTTTGCTTGAAGGTCAGTCTGTTGCTAACATAACTAAAGTTGCAAGAGAAGAAAATGAGGATGCGGATACAGAGGATATTTTGGAAGAGGCTGAGGGAACTGTTTTGGAAGAATCCGTTACAGAGGAAAACTGATTTTTAAAGGAATAATTTATGATAATTATAGATTCCGTAAAAAAACATAAAAAACTGATTTCTATAATTCTTTGTATTGCCATACTTTTGAGTGTTGGTGGAATATTTGCATATTGCACCTTGAATAAAGCGCCCGAATTATCCGAGGTAAAGGACAGATATATTTTCCTTATAGAAAGATCAAAGCAAATAAATGAGGTTCTTTTCGGCGCGGGATTGCCTGTTTACGAGAGGGACGGAGATCTTGATGAGGCTTTTGGAATATATATAGGCTCATCAAATCTCGGATACCGTAAGGTAATGCCTAACGCACAGTTTTTTATGATAGATCAGATGAAGCGAGAGGCGCAGCAGGTGTATTCATCGGGATATTGCGACGCGTTGTTTCAAAGCTGCTTTGACGGTGTTTTGGTTGACGGCAAAACTCTTATAGAATATACCGAAATAGCAGGTGAGCTTCACCAGAATATGTCAAGAGAGGTACTCTCTAAAAACGAGAAGATCTACCTTTATTCCACAATGGAGATAGTAAGGCCTTCAAACAAGGAATATGTAAACGTTGAGATAGACGCGTATCCTATAAATAATCCTTCTGCTGTGAAAAGGGAGACTCTTTCGTTTTCCTTTGAGGAAGGTAACTGGTATCTTGATACTCCAACGTATTAAAGAGGGTTTTTATGAAAGTATTTAAAATAATCCCGAAAACAAAAAAGCTCGTTGCGTCGGTATTTGTTATGGTACTTATGGCTGTGGGAATATTCGCATTTATGATGGGCAATATGAAAGCAATACCCATGCCTGTTATATCGCAGTTTTTAGGCGTGATATTTATTATTACGGCAATATATATTCTTGCCACTAAAATACTCAAGGAAATGATATATCAGGTATCTCCGACGGACAGAGTAGTAACTCAAGAGGAAATAGAGCTTTGCGGTCCGAGGGCAAGATATGATTTTATTGTAGCCCAGCACAAGGGATTTCGTGATATAGTCATGTGCCGAGTAGGTCTTGACGAGGTCAAGGAGGCGGTAGAGATAAACCGTCTCAACAGAGCAAAATACAGAGAGATTGATAAGAAAAAGAAAAAGTATTCTTATGATACGCAGTTTGCGCCCGCGCGTCAGCTCAGAGTGGTTATAAATGATGATACTGTGGTGTTTCTGACGTATGACGAGGAGCTTTTGAAAATTCTTAATAAAACAATGAAATAATAAAAGATCTGTTGCAGCGATGTGTTGCAACAGATTTTTTTGTAAATACAGATGTTAGGAGCGCGTTCTATTGCTTGATTATTCTGTCGTATGGAAAACAACATCAAAGCCTTCACCTGGAGGGGATTGCACAGACTGCGCTAATGCGGAGCGAAGCTGACGGATGAGGTGTGGACATTCAATTTACATCATACACCTCATCACCCGCTACCGCGGGAGCTTCCCCTCAAGGGGAAGCCTTCTAAATTCACTCTTGACATTTTCTAAAATCCGTGTTAGAATGAAACTGCCAACTATTTTAACAAAATATTTGAGGGTATCAGGATAACTGTACCTTTTTTGGCATACAATTTAACAAGTTGAATTTGATAAAATGCAGATTCTAAACTTGTTGATTGTATGTCTTGTACCCATTTCGACGTTAAAATAGTTTGGCGACTATCGGAGTCTGCGTTTTTGTGCGATGGCTTCGGTCGTCGCACTTTTTAATTTTTGAGGTAAACAAAATGAAAATTGCAATTATCGGCTCGCGTGGACTACATGTTGAAAATCTTGAAATTTATCTCCCCGACGGTGTGACCGAGATAGTTTCGGGCGGTGCAAAGGGCATTGACACAGACGCGGAAAGCTTTGCGAACAAAAACAACATAAAGATAACTGTTTTTCTGCCCGAATATAACAGATACGGCAGAGGCGCGCCAATTATGCGAAATTATCAGATAGTTGACTATTCAGACGAAGTCATCGCTTTTTGGGACGGAAAATCAAGAGGAACAAAGAGCGTTATAGATTATTGCAAAAAGCAAGATAAGAAGGTTACGGTTATTACAATATAGTGTGGGGAAGGCTTACTCTTAATTGTGTGATTTTCTCCATATATTAAAGCGGAGGGACACTTAATGTCCCTCCGCTTATCTTTTTATTTAAATCTTCTTCGCACCTTCAAATGAAAGCACTGCGTTACCTGTGAGAGTAACGTTGTTTTCGGAAACGTTGACAACAAGGTCACCGCCGAGAGTTTTAACGGTAATATCGCAGTTAATATCGCAAAGACCGCGCTTTACAGCCGCAATAGCAGCCGCGCACGCGCCTGTACCGCAAGCGAGAGTTTCGCCCGCGCCTCTTTCCCAAACGCGCATTCTGATTGTACGTTTGTTGACAACACGGATAAATTCCGTATTTGTTCTGTCGGGGAATATAGGAGCATATTCAAACTCAGGGCCAACCTTTTCCATGTCAATGTCGTCTACTCTGTCGGAAAATACAACGGTGTGGAGATTACCGAGAGAGAGACAAGTTACGTTGTAAGTGTTATCACCTATTGTAACGGGGCAGTCAACTATCTCACTGCCGCAGTTGGGAGCGAGAGTTGTGGGAAGCTTGTCCGCAGAGAATTCATACGCGCCTACGTCAACTGTAACGGAACCAACCTCACCGCCGGAAAGTATGCAGTGAACGTTACGGGGACCACTCCATGTGTCGATAGTCATGTCTGTAACTTCAACTATACCACAGTCATAAAGATACTTTGCAACGCAACGGAGCGCATTTGCGGCAAGTTTGCCCTCAGAACCGTCACTGTTGAATATCCTCATCTTTGCATCGCTGTGAGAGGAACGTTCAACAAGCAAAAGTCCGTCAGCACCGATGCCGGTGTGTCTGTTACAGAGCTGGAGCGCCAATGATTCGGGACAGCGGATGCTGCCGTCGCGGTTGTCAATAAGAATATAGTCGTTACCTAACGTCTCCATTTTGAGAAACTTGAGATTAAGTCTCTCGCTTCTCATGTTGTTGAGGTCAACAAGCTCGGTATTGAACTCATCCCAACGGCTTGCGATAACATCAGCCAAAGCGTTTGCCGTATCTATTGCCGTGAGCATTGCGATGTTGAGCTGAATTGCCTTTCTGTGAAGCGCGATGGACTGTTCAATAGTCGAGTCGGAAAGCGCGCCTGTGTAAACGATAAAGGAAATCTGACCGTTTTCCATGAGCTCATAAATCTTGTCGGATTCGTCAACGTTGGGAACTACCTCAACGTCAATTCCGAGACGGGCGATAGATGCTGCAGTACCGCTTGTTGCGTATATCTTCATGTTGAACTCGGAGAACTTCTTTGCTATGTTTACGATCTCGTTGTAATCGTGATCGTCAACCGAGATAAATACGCCTGTGTTGGACTTATCCTTGATATTTACCTTAAAGCCCGCCGCTACAAGTCCCTTGTATATAGCCTCGTTAAGAGTTTTACCTATACCGAGAACCTCACCTGTGGACTTCATTTCGGGACCGAGCTGGGTGTTTACGTCGTTGAGCTTTTCAAATGAGAATACGGGAACCTTTACGGCGTAGTACGGAGGCACCTTGTAAAGTCCCGTGCCGTAGCCGAGGCTGGAGAGCTTCTTTCCTATCATTACCTTGGAGGCAAGGTCTACCATAGGAACGTTTGTTACCTTGCTGATGTAGGGAATAGTACGCGAGGCTCTGGGGTTAACCTCTATAACGTAAAGCTCGTTGTTATAAATAAGATACTGAATGTTTACAAGTCCCTTTGTACCGAGCTTAAGTGCAAGAGTAGTTGAACAGTCAATTATCTTTTGCTCCATGTAGTCGGTAAGATTGTAGGGAGGATATACTGCTATGGAGTCACCGGAGTGAATACCCGCGCGCTCAATATGCTCCATAATACCGGGAATAAGAACATCTTCACCGTCGGAAATAACGTCTACCTCAAGCTCTGTGCCCTGCATGTACTTGTCAACAAGTACGGGATTTTCAATGCCTGTAGAGAGGATCTTGTCCATGTATTCCTCAATATCCTTATCCTCGTGAGCGATAACCATGTTCTGACCGCCGATAACGTATGAGGGACGGACAAGCACGGGGTAGCCGAGCATATTTGCCGCATTGAGAGCTTCCGCCTTTGTCATGACGCCAACACCGGAGGGACGCTTAATGCCGCATTCCTCAAGAAGCGCCTCAAATCTTGCTCTGTCCTCAGCAAGGTCAATTCCGTCTGCCGACGTACCGAGTACGGGAATACCGTTCTTATCGAGGAAATTAGTAAGCTTTATAGCTGTCTGTCCACCAAACGCAACAACGACGCCGATGGGCTTCTCGAGCTGAATGATGTCGTACACATCTTCGGGGGTGAGAGGCTCAAAGTAAAGTCTGTCTGCAATATCAAAATCGGTGGAGACCGTCTCGGGGTTGTTGTTTATGATAGCCACGTCGTAGCCCATTTCCTTAAGAGCCCAGACACAGTGAACTGACGAGTAGTCAAACTCAATACCCTGACCGATACGGATGGGGCCTGAGCCGAGAACGAGCACGGTGTCTTTTTCGTGGTTGAGATAGTTCTTTGCCTGGTCGTTTGCAAAGTCATCGTGAGTGCCGTAAAAGTACGGTCTCTCGGATGCAACCTCACCGGCGCAGGTGTCAACGGTCTTGTAAGCAGACTTCATATGTTCGGGAAGAGTAGCGCCCGAAATACGCGCGAGAGCCGCATCGGTATAACCGAGCTTCTTGCCGTGGATATATGTTTCCTTGTCCATAGCCTTTCCCTTGAGAGATGCTATTTCAGCTTCGAAGGCTACGAGACCTTCAAGCTTTTTAAGGAAGAAGTTATCAATTTTCGTTATATCATGTATCTGCTCTACGGTAATGCCTGCTTTAAGAGCCTGGAAAATACGGTAGAGACGGAGGTCGTCGTTCTTGTGAAGGGATTTTATAGCATCACCTTCAAGAAGCTCCTTATTGGAGTTGAGCGTGTCAATGCCTATTTCCGCACCGCGTACTGCCTTGAGAAGCGCTTCCTCAAAGGAAGGAGCGATAGACATGACCTCGCCGGTTGCCTTCATCTGTGTACCGAGCTTACGGCGGGATTGCGCAAATTTATCAAAGGGCCACTTCGGAACTTTGAGAACGACGTAGTCAACGGAGGGCTCAAAGCAAGCGAAGGTCTTTCCTGTAATTTCGTTCTTTATCTCGTCAAGCGTGTAGCCGAGAGCTATCTGCATAGCGACCTTTGCTATGGGGTAGCCCGTTGCTTTGGAAGCAAGCGCGGAAGAACGGGAAACACGGGGGTTAACTTCGATTACGGCATAGTTGTCAGAATTCGGATCAAGCGCGAACTGACAGTTACAGCCGCCCTCGATACCAAGCTCCTCGATAATGTCGAGAGCCGCAGTACGAAGCATGTTATATTCCTTGGGGGAGAGAGTGAGCGCGGGAGCGCAGACTATGGAGTCACCGGTGTGGATTCCTACGGGGTCGAAGTTTTCCATAGAGCAAACCGCGATCTTGTTACCAACGTGGTCGCGGATAACCTCAAATTCGATCTCCTTCCAGCCGTAGATGTATTTTTCAACGAGTATCTGAGTAATGGGGGACTGTTCAAGTCCGTTTGCAGCTACTTCGTTAAGTTCTTCTTCGTTGTATGCAACGCCGCCGCCGAAGCCGCCGAGTGTGAAAGCGGGACGAATGATAACGGGATAGCCTATCTCTTTTGCGATTCTGCGCGAATCCTCAAGAGTGGTTGCAATATCCGAGGGGATAAGAGGCTGATTTATCTTGAGCATGGTGTCCTTGAAAAGCTCGCGGTCCTCTGCCTTGATGATTGCCTCGGCGTCCGTACCGATGAGACGGACGTTATGCTCCTGAAGCCAGCCCTCGTTGTAAAGCTGCATAGCGAGTGTCAGACCTGTCTGACCGCCAAATCCTGCGAGAATACTGTCGGGCTTTTCCTCGATGATTATTCTCTTTACGGTGTTGAGCGTTAGGGGCTCAAGATATATCTCGTCAGCCATCGCCTTGTCGGTCATAATGGTTGCGGGATTGGAGTTTAAAAGAACAGTGTTTATTCCGCGGCTCTTGAGTATACGGCATGCCTGTGCGCCTGCGTAGTCAAATTCTGCCGCCTGACCGATAACGATAGGACCTGAGCCTATTACGAGAACTTTCTTTATAGATGTATTGAGTGGCATAGTATTTTATATCCTTTCTTTCTAACAAATTTTTTGTTTTGCGAAATTACTTTTTCATAAGTTCAACAAACTTATCAAAGTGAATATCGCTCGGATAATATTGTACCGTAAATGCCATCTGTTCTCTGTATTCTATAGCTTCTATGGAGCCATCAAGCACATTTGTTTCGGTGATGGTCGCGTTAGCGGGGAGACGTGCGGGATTTACTGTGTAGAGGTGAGCTTGAGAGGTTATCTCCACCTTGCCTGTTTCGGTGTTTTTCACGGGCTGATTTGCTCCGTGATGACCGAACTTAAGCTTTGTTGTACCTGCTCCTGCCGCGCGAGCCAAAAGCTGATGGCCAAGTCCCATAGCAAATATGGGAAGTGCTCCGAGAAGTTTTCTTATTTCAAGGATTATTTCTACATTTTCTCTGGGATCTCCGCTGGGACCGTTTGAAAGAACTACACCGTCGTAATTTCCTTCAAGAACAATGGAAGCGGGAGTTGTCGCGGGGAGTATGGCAACGTTACAGCCTCTGCTGTTCAGCGCTTTTATCACGCTGTTTGTTACTCCAAAGTCATATACCGCTACGTTATACTTTGCGTCCTGCGTAGGGAAGAACTTAGGCTCTTCACACGTAACTGCTGAGATGCCGTTCTTTACCGAGTAAGTAATGACCTCATCGGGAACTATGGGATCTGGGAGAGTGTCTGTAATTATCGCATTCATAACTCCGTATTCACGAATAGCCTCGGTCAAAGCGCGGGTATCAACTCCGCAGATACCGACCACACCGTTTTCTTTGAGCCATGTGTCAATATCTCCGCCGCAACGGTAATTGGAGGGGTTTTGCGCCCATTCTCTTACCACGTAAGCCGAAACGTGAATTTTGTCGGATTCCAGGTCCTCGGGGATAACACCGTAGTTACCGATGAGAGGGAAGGTAGAAACGAGTATCTGTCCGTGATATACGGGGTCTGTAAGAGCTTCAAGATAGCCTACCATACCCGTAGAGAACACGATCTCGCCGACCACATGGCCTTCTGCGCCAAATGATCTGCCTTCAAAAACCTGACCGTTTTGCAAGATAATGTAGATTTTTTTCATGCTTTTTTCTCCGTTCTTGGAATTTTTAAATTGTATTACGCTCTCCGCCGTCATCTGCCCGTCGGAAAACGCGCGAAAACACGAAATTCGAGTAATTTTTTTCAAATTCCCCTACTTTCGCATTCTACTATCATTAAATTATACCTCTTTTTTCGGGTGCTTGTCAATAGATATACAGTAAATATATAAAATAATTACTTTACAAGACTTGCAAGTATTGCCTTTTGAGCATGCAGACGGTTTTCGGTCTGGTCGAATATCATTTTGCTGTGGGCTTCAAGTACGTCTGCGCTTATCTCTTCTCCTCTGGTTGCAGGCAGACAGTGGAGAACAAGAGCATCGGGAGAAGCCAAGGATAACAGCTCTGAGTTCAACGTATATCCTTCAAAGATTTTTGCTCTCGCCGCCGCATCGTATTTTTCGCTGAGCGTGTGCCATATTCCGGTATAAACAACATCAGCGCCGTCTATTGCTGCTTTGGGATCACTTGTCAGAGTGAGGGTGTTGCTGTCAAGTCCGAGCTTTATTACGTCGTCGGCAGGGAAAAATCCTTCGGGGCATGCCATGCTGATTTGTATTCCCAGCTTTGCGCAAGCCGAAATGAGAGAGTTTGCAACGTTATTTCCGCTTCCTATATAAGCTATTTTCAAACCTCTGAAGCTTATTTTATATTCGCGTATAGTCATAAGGTCACCTATGACCTGACAGGGATGCCATTCATCTGTAAGTCCGTTTATTACGGGAATATCCGAATGAGATGCATATTCCTCAAGCGCCGCCTGAGAGGGAGTACGGATCATTACAGCGTCGAGAAAACGAGAGAGAACTCTCGCCGTATCTGCAACCGGCTCACCCTTGTTTATCTGGAGAGCCTCGGTAGGAAGAAACATTGCGTTTCCGCCAAGCTGATACATACCTACCTCAAACGATACTCTCGTGCGAGTGCTGACCTCGTCAAATATCATACCAAGAGTTTTCCCCTCAAGAAGCTTGTGTGGAATATTATTTTTATGTTCGTATTTCAACTGGTCTGCGGTGTTGAGAAGGTCGAGAATATCCGCCCTCGTGCAGTCCTTTATACTTAAAAAATGCTTCATAAAACGTCCTTTTTGTTATGATTTTATTGCTTTTGCCGCCTCTGTCATTATGGCTATTGCTTTATCTATTGTCTCAACGCCCGTGTTGAGAGGGGGGAGAAGTCTTACCTTTGTTTTTGCGGACAGGACTAAAAGTCCGCGCTCAGCGCAAGCGTTTATGAACGCCTTTGTATCCATACCGTCCTTTAGAACAAGTCCTATCATAAAGCCAAGGCCGGATACACATTCAACAAAGTCAAGACAAGCAAGCTTGTCCCAAAGATATTTCGCTCTGTTGCAGATATCCTCAAGATAGCTGTCTGTAAGTCTGGAAATTATAGATACAGCTCCCGCGCAACAAATGGGATTTCCGCCGAAGGTCGAGCCGTGAGATGAGGGTGTGAGTGTATTTTCAACTGTCTCGCCCAAAAGGCACGCGCCGATGGGAAGACCGCCGCCGAGACCTTTTGCGGTGGAAACTATATCGGGGGTGATTCCAAATTGACTGTACGAATAAAGTGAGCCTGTTCTGCCGTTTCCTGTTTGAACCTCGTCGCAGATAAGGAGAATGTCTTTCTCGCGGCAGAGCTTTTCTGCCTGCGTAAGATATTCCTTTTCAAGAGCGATAACGCCGCCCTCGCCCTGAACGCACTCAAACATGAACGCGCATACGTCGTCCGTAAGAGCCTCGCGGAGCGCGTCTATATCATTGGCGGGAACGTGCTTGAAGCCGTCAACAAACGGTCCGAAATACTGATGGAAAACGTCTTGTCCTGTTGCTGAAAGCGTCAGAAGCGTTCTTCCGTGAAAGCTGTTTTGAAGTGTGATAATTGTCTTCCTGCCCTCACCGTATTTGTCGAATGAGTATTTTCTTGCGCATTTTATGGCGCATTCGTTTGCCTCAGCGCCTGAGTTTCCGAAAAATACCTTTTTCATTCCCGTGCGCTCGCAGAGCATTTGCGCGAGAGAAACGCAGGGAGAGGTGTAGTAAAGGTTCGAGGTGTGAGACAGAGTTTTAGCTTGCTCTGTGACCGCCTCTACCCATTCGCTGTCGCAAGCGCCGAACGCGGTAACGCCGATTCCCGTGCCAAAGTCTATGTATTCTTTGCCCTCGCCGCAGATCTTTCCGTCTTGAACACAGTCGAGCTGAATATCAAAGCGACCGTACGTGCCGGCAACGTATTGTTTGTCAAGTTCTTTTATGTTTTTCATTTCTTATCCTTTTACAAAATGGGTTTTTTATAAAAATTCCGAGAAGGCCTTTGGAAATGGTTTTCCATGCATACTCACTTTAATAAAACAATGTTCCTATACCTGCGTCGGTGAGCATTTCTATGAGTATAGAGTGAGGAATACGGCCGTCGATTATAGCGACCTGATTAACTCCGCGTCGAATAGCTTCTACACAGCACTGTATTTTGGGTATCATGCCGCCGGAAATAATGCCGTCGTGAACAAGCTCCGGAACTTCGGATACAGAAAGCGAGGAAATAAGGGAGTCGGGATCATTGATATCACGCATGAGACCTTTTATGTCTGTCATGGATATCATGGTGTACGCACCCAGCTCTCCCGCGATTTTTGACGCGGCGGTGTCTGCATTGATATTGTAGACGTTATTTTCCTTATCGCATCCGACAGTAGAGATCACGGGAATGTATCCCGCGTCAAGCACGTCAATAATGGGTTTTGTGTTTATTTTTGTTATCTCTCCGACAAAGCCAAGCTCGTCGTTGAGTTTTTCCGCCTCTATCATGTGGCCGTCGATTCCGGAAAGACCGATTGCCTTGCCGCCGCTGTTCTCAATAAGGTTTACAAGGTCCTTGTTTACCTTGCCCGCAAGAACCATCTGGACGACGTTGACGGTCTCTGCGTCTGTCTGACGAAGACCGCCGACAAACTTCGAGGGGATGTTCATTTTTTTGAGTGTTTCGTTGATTTCTGGGCCGCCGCCGTGAACAAGGACGACCTTTACTCCTATCTGGCGGAGAAGAACGATGTCCTGCATAACGAAGTTTTTGAGTTCGCCGTTTATCATTGCGTTTCCGCCATACTTGACGACGACGATTTTGTCATAATATTTTTTGATATAGGGAAGCGCTTCGCTGAGAACCTGCGCTTTGTCTGCGTATGAAATGTTCATGGTTGTTTTTCCTTTGTTTTATTTATTTGTGACTTTGCCAATAGCTGCAAAGTCACCAAAAAGCCACTTAAGGTGAGGTGCGTAAATCTTTTTAACGCTTGATATGATTTGCAAGCAAATCACATGCTACGCTAAAGATTTACGATCCCCTCCCCTTAAGAAACCCCACCCCTCCGCACGCGCATGCGTGCGGCTTAGGCGGTGAGATTTATTTTTTGGGGATAGATTTCAAAATTGCATTTTTTGATTACAAAATTGGGTTCTCTGTAAATAATTCGAGGGAGTTTTTTGAGGGGGGCGGGGGAACTTTTTTGCTAAAAAAGTTCCCCCACATATCCTCTACCCAAACTCACGTTCTGTAATCGCCGTTGATGCGGACGTATTCGTAAGTGAGGTCGCAGCCGTAGGCTGTAGCGGTAGCGTCGCCGTCGCCGAGGGTTATATTGATAATTATTTTGTCTTTGAGAAGAATTGTTTTTGCGAGTTCTTCGGAGAAGGGAACTCCCGCGCCGTTTTGGCAGACAGTGATAGAGCCCGCCTCGGAGATGAACTCAACGCCGACCTTCAACACGTCAACGTCCGCGCCGCTGTATCCGATAGCGCAGAGAACACGTCCCCAGTTTGCGTCCGCGCCGAATATTGCCGCCTTTGTCAGAGAGCTGCAAGCAACCGCCTTTGCGATCTTACGCGCGTTTGTCTTATCAAGCGCGCCGGAAACTCTGACCTCGATCATTTTTGTTGCGCCCTCGCCGTCTGCGGCTATCATTTTGCACATTTCGCTTGTGAGCGCATGGAGAGCCGACTTGAAATCTTCAAAGTCTTTACCCTCGGAGGTAATTTCAGTATTACCCGCCATGCCGTTAGCCATGACGCAGAGAGTATCGTTTGTAGACGTGTCGCCGTCAACGCTTGTCATGTTGAAGGTGTCCTCAACGTCGCCGCGGAGCGCGATCTCAAGCATTTCGGGCGAGATAGCCACGTCTGTTGTAATAAATACAAGCATAGTCGCAAGGTTGGGATGAATCATTCCCGAACCCTTTGCGATACCGCCGATGGCGCACTTTTTGCCGCCGATGGTGAATTCTACTGCAATAGATTTTTCTTTCGTATCCGTAGTCATGATAGCCTGATTTGCGTCGGAGCTGTTGTCGTAACCCAAAGCGCCGACGAGAGCGGTCATGTTATTTTCAATGGGAGAGATGTCAAGGGGCTGACCTATAACACCTGTGGATGCTACTACAACGTCGCAAGCGGGGATACCGGTATGTTTCTCAACGAGCGCGCACATTTTCTCCGCTACCTCAATGCCGTCAGCGTTGCAGGTGTTTGCGTTTCCGGAATTGACTATTACCGCGCGAGCCTTGCCGTTTTCAAGATTCTTTTTTGTTACGTAGATGGGAGCGCCCTTAACGAGATTAGCGGTGTAGACTGCCGCTGCAGAGCAATCGCAGTCACTTACGATGAGGGCAAGGTCTTTTTTTGTTTTATTTTTGCGGATACCGCAGTGAATGCCTGCTGCGCGGAATCCGCGCGCGGCGCATATGCCTTTGTTGGAGTATGTGTAGTTCATGGTTGTTTTTCCTTTGTTTTTTATTTTTTGTTGTCACTTTGGCAACAGCTCCAAAGTGACCAAAGAGCCGCTTAGGAATGGGAGGAGCTTTGATTTTGAGAACACCGACCTGCAAGCACGTCGCCAACCTCAAAATCTGCAGATCCCCTCACCCTTCCTAAGAACCAACCCCACCCCTCCGCACGCGCATGCGTGCGGCTTAGGCGGTGAGATTTATTTTTTTGGGATGAATTTCAAAATTGCATTTTTCGATTATAAAATTGGGTTATCCGTAAATAATTCGAGGGAGTTTTTTGAGGGGTGCGGGGGAATATTTTTTGCTAAAAAAGTTCCCTCGCATTCTTCCCTTAAACCAATCCGGTCGTCTCGTCAATGCCGAGAGAGATGTTCATGCACTGAACGGCGGCGCCGGACGCGCCCTTGCCGAGATTATCGAATATAGAGCATAGAAGTATTCTTTCGTCGTTTCCGCCTACGAATATATACATGCGGTTGTCGTTTGCGTATTTGTTTGAAGCTATAAAGCCGCCGGCGTACTCATCGAGGGGGAGAACCTTTACCATGTTCTGACCTGCGTAGAAATCGGAGAAAAATTCATGCATCTCTTTTACGGACGAAATGCCGGATAGCATGTCCGTGTAAAGGGGAAGACTGACCTCCATGCCCTGCGCGTAGTCGGACACGATGGGGGCGAATATGGGCGCGCGGGTAAGTCCCGCTACATGCTTGACCTCTTTGAGGTGCTTGTGATTTTGAGTAATTCCGTACTGACGGGGGCTGTCGAGTAAGACGTCTCTATCCTCTCCCTCGTACTCGCCTATCATTTTCTTTCCGCCGCCGCTGTATCCCGTGAGGGAATAGCAGACGAGGGGATAGTCGGGTGCTACGATTTCCTTGCTTGTTAAAGGGTAGAGAAGGGATAGAAATCCGCCTGCGTGACATCCGGGAGTGGCTATGTGTTTACCTGTCTCAATACGTCTTCGGTGTTCCGCGGAAAGTTCCGGAAAGCCGTACGCCCAGCCTTCAACTGTTCTGTGCGCGGTAGAAGCATCTATAATTACCGTGTCGGGATTGTCGCAAAGTGTTACCGCCTCGCGCGCCGCATCGTCGGGCAGGCAGAGGAATGTTACGTCACTCTTGTTTATAAACTCGCGTCTCGCCTCGGTGTCCTTTCGGAGCGCGTCGGGGATGTTGAGGATCTCTATATCGGAGCGATCTTTGAAACGCTCATAAATTTTCAAGCCTGTCGTTCCTTGATTTCCGTCAATAAAAACCTTAGTCATGTTTTTTAACCTTTCGTTTTTTTAACCGACCGCATATGCATATTTTTGCATAAATTATGCATAAAGACCAAAAGCGATGAATTTATATGCTCAAAACAGCCGATTTTTTGCCAATATACTATATTATACCACCATTTATTTTTTTGTCAATATTTTTAAACATTTTTTTGAGGAATTTTGAAAAAAATTTTAAAAGAAAAAATGCATAAATATTCGTATAAATTGAATATTTATGCATTAAATTCTGTTGCAAGAGTTAAAAGCTTATCGGGAATATTAAGCGACGGATCGCGCAAAACACAGTCGAGTAAGAAGTCCAGAGTATCGCCTATTTTGTGCGCGGGTATGTTTTGAGCGAGAAGCTGACTGCCGCCTATTTTCAGATTTTTAACTGTTGTGGGAACACCGAGAGATTTTTGCGCTTGAACAAGAGGGACAAGTTTGTCTCTGCCCTGGATGACACATGCGTCAAGTGAAAGCTCACCGTATTTTGCAAGCGCGCGGCGCGCGCCTTCGTCTGTGTCGGGAAATTCAATGGGAGATATGAGCGAATGAACAGCCTTTTGCTCGGCATTTGACAGGCGTAATTTTGAAAGATCTCTCGCGCCCGAATGCCACATGAGTGAGGCGAGACGTGTGCAAAACGAGTTGTTTTGTGTAAGAATGTCTGTTGAAATTTTTTCGGCGTCGGGCAATATATGAGGCATTACGTCGGTATCGAAAAGCAAGCTTACACCGTAATTTACGCGTTCTGAGCAGAGAATTTTTGACAGTTCGACCGTCTTTCTCTCCGCAGAGATATTTTCAAGCGTGTGAGCGAGCGTCCTGACAGCTGCAAACGTCTCTTTTTCAATTTCAAAATCGAGAACAGTCGCAAACCGCAGAGCGCGTAAAATTCGCAGCGCATCCTCTGTAAAACGTGTTTTGGGATCACCCACACAGCGTATGATTTTGCTTTTGAGATCCTCAAGACCGCCGAATCTGTCGCAAATGCCCCCTGAGGGACTTGCCGCCATAGCGTTTACGGTAAAATCGCGGCGAGAGAGATCGTCCTCAAGCCGCTGGGTGAATTCCACAAAATCAGGACGGCGGCTGTCGGTGTAGCTTCCGTCAACTCGGTGCGTGGTACATTCAAATATCTCGCCGTCAAGAAGTACAGAGACTGTGCCGTGCTTAAGTCCTGTGGGAACGGTGCGGATATTTTCCGCGCGGAATATCTCAAGAGTTGTTTCGGGAGAGCAGGAGCACGTAATATCCCAGTCCGAGGGTATCTTTCCCATAAGACTGTCGCGCACGCAACCGCCTACCGCATAAGCGCGATATCCGTTTTTCTCATACACTTCAATGATTTTTTTCACTTTTTCGGGGAATTTTATATCCATGCGCGCACTCTCCTTTCTGCGAATTGTTTTACTGTAATCATTATATCACATAAAACCGTAAAGTCAAGACAAACTGCAAAAAACTCTTGACACGCAAGGGATATATAATGTATAATTACTATGTATAACTATACTATAAGGAGACCTGAATATGAACCTCACAGGAAGAAATTTTTTGAAGCTTATTGACTACACTCCCGCGGAGATACTTTATCTTATCGACCTCGCGGCAGAATATAAAGAGAAAAAGAAGAACAGAATTCCCCACGATGACTTTCGCGGCAGAAATATCGCGCTGATATTTGAAAAGACCAGCACCAGAACGAGATGCAGCTTTGAGGTCGCGGCGCATGACCTCGGTATCAGCACTACATATCTTGATCCCGTGGCAAGCCAGCTCGGTAAAAAGGAAAGCGTTGAGGACACAGCGCAGGTGCTCGGTCGCATGTATGACGGTATTGAATACCGCGGCTACGGTCAGGAGATAGTTGAACTTTTGGCTGAAAAATCGGGAGTTCCCACGTGGAACGGACTTACAAACGAATTCCACCCCACGCAGATACTCGCGGACATGCTTACCATACGCGAAAAGCTGGGCAGACTTAAAGGTGTCAACTTCGTATATATGGGCGACGCGAGATATAATATGGGTAACTCACTCATGGTAGGCTGCGCGAAGCTCGGACTTAACTTTACCGCCTGCGCTCCCGAAAAGTATTTTCCCGACAAGGAGCTTATTGAGCTTTGTCAGGGCTATGCAAAGGAGTCGGGAGCAACTCTGACTTTTGAGAGTGATCCCATGAAGGCAACAAAGGGAGCTGATGTTATCTATACTGACGTTTGGGTATCCATGGGAGAGCCTGTAGAGGTATGGCAGGAGAGAATCGACGAGCTTTCTCCCTATCAGGTAAACAAGGCTATTATGGATAACGCAGATGAAGGCGCGATATTTATGCATTGTCTGCCCGCGTTCCATGACCATGAGACAGTCGTTGGCAAGGAAATGGGCGAGAAATTCGGCAGAGACGATATGGAAGTCACCGACGAGGTGTTCAGAAGCGCGGCATCGGTCGTATTTGATGAGGCAGAGAACAGAATGCACACAATAAAGGCAGTAATTGCCGCAACAATAAGATAAGGAAACGTTATGAAAAATAACATAAAGTTTTTGCTCAAGTGCATACTTGTGTGTCTTGCGGCATGTATGCTGATACTGAGTTTTTCTTCCTGCAAAAAGGATGAATACTCCGAGATGGATACCCGTGTGAAAAAGCTTGTTGAGCACACCATAGACGGAAATTCGCAAGGTGTGCGCGAGTATATGTCAGATGTCAGAACCGACAAAGAGATAAATGACATTTTCCCGCAGATGCACGAGACGATGTCGGGTGTGAAGTTTTACTCTGTGCAAAGAGTAGATACGGAAGAGCAGCAGAGCGAAGGCACGGGCAAGGTCATAGTAAAGTATTTTGTTTACACACTCAATCTGGAGGTGTATGAAGTTAAGGTGGCAGAGGTTGACGGGCTTGACGGCTTTGTAGGCTATACCGTTAAAAAAGTGCTTTCAGGGGATTCGGAAAATCTCGCGCCCGTGTTTGATCAGGTAATATTTTTGCTGTACACGCTGGCGTGTATCGCGTTCTGCGTAAAGATGATAATAGACTGCGCGCGCAGACAGATAGGTAAAAACAAGATAGTCAAGGCTCTTATAATGATAGGCATAATCTGCGGAGGTCTGTGCGTATTCACGTACGGCTCGGGCGGATTTAACTTCAAGCTTTTCCCATCGATCTTTTTGTCCTTCTCCGAGGAGATAGGAGTAAAGGGCTTGACACAGGTAAGACTGTTTTTACCTGTGGGCGCAGTAGTTTACTGTATTTTGCGTAAAAAATATCCCATGCCCGAAAGAGCTAAGAAAAAATCTAAGGATGCTTCCAAAGAAGATCCGGGTACGCGTCCGGAGGCGGAGCTTTTGGCGAACGGGGTAAAACAAATATCGGAAAATGACGCGTCGGGCGCGGAAGAGAGCACGGCCGAACAAAAACAGAACTTGGAGGAATAATATATGTTTGTGGATTTGATAGAAAAGACCAGAACGAGAATATGCTTGCGCAGCGGACAGCAAGAGGATCTCTGGATGGTCGCAAATAAGTATGCAAGCGAAGGATATGACTTGGTCGCGGTAACTCATAAGGGCGGATTTGTCAGCGAGGGCGAGGGCGTGCTGTCTTCGATGGAATGTAAAATAGGTAATCCTGAATCCACAGACGGTGAATTCACCATAGTGGGAATAGGAATGACATCAAATCCCGAGATCCCCGCGGACTGGGAAAATATGATAAAGACATCTTCAAGTAAAGCCTCGGAAGCGGTAAAGCTCATACACAGATGCAACGGATACGCAATTCTTTGCGGATGTATTTCTCACAAAAACATTCCCGACGAGATAATGCGAATAGAAGGACTTGACGCTATTGAGATATGCAATATTGAACGCGGAGAGGAAGGAGAGGCGGCGGTGCTTTGCGACATTCTTGCTTCGATGGGCAAGCCTCTCGGAATATTCTGTTCCGGGGAGGGAGTTTTGGGCGGAGTTTGCGTTGAAGCTAAGGAAGCCGAACACCAGAGCATGATAAGAGCGTTAAAAGCAGGAAGATATTACAGCTCCGAGGGAGACGGCGAGGTACATATTTCTCAGCTTCCGTCAGGAAGAATACAGGTCAACTGTTCACCCTCATTGAGGATAGAATTCTTCACGGATTCTACCGAGGAAAACACACGCAGATTCGTGGGAAAAGACCTTGTTTTTGCGGAATACGTTCCGCTTGAAGGAGAAAAATTTGTGCGCGCGGAGATAACCGATATAAACGGAAAGCGCGCTTGGACAAACTACATAGAGGTTTAATATGCAACCGAAAAAAACTGATTACAGAATAGAGAAGGATTCTATGGGAGAGGTCTGTGTTCCCGCGGATAAATACTTTGGCGCGCAGACGCAGAGAAGCCTTGACAATTTCAAAATCGGAGAAGAAAAAATGCCCCGCGAGCTGATAGATGCATTGGCGATCATCAAGCTTTGCGCGGCAAAGGCTAATTTTGAAATTCTGCCCGAGAAAATGACAGAGCAAAAGTTGTCTGCGATAGAGCAGGCGTGCGATGAGATAATCAGCGGCGAGCTTGATGGGAATTTCCCTTTGTCCGTATGGCAGACGGGAAGCGGTACGCAGACGAATATGAACGTAAACGAGGTTATCTCAAACCGGGCAAACGAAATACTTGGGAAAAAACTCATTCATCCCAACGATGATGTGAACATGTCACAGTCATCAAACGACGTTTTCCCAAGCGCGATGCATGTCTCGGCGTATCTTGCAATACAGGTGCGCCTTATTCCCGCCATAGACCGACTTGTTGGTGCATTCAAAAAAATAGAGGCGGAGAATTTTGACGTGATAAAAAGCGGAAGGACACATCTTCAGGATGCAACTCCTATACGTTTTTCACAGGAGGTAAGCGGTTGGAGAGGAATGCTGGAAGCCTCAAAGGAGCAGATAACACTTTCACTCGGTACACTGAAAAAACTTGCGATAGGCGGTACGGCAGTCGGTACGGGAATAAATGCCCCGGCGGATTTCGGTCACGTTGCGGCGCAGAAAATATCAGAGATGACGGGTGGCAAATTTGTTTCGGAGGGAAATAAGTTCCATGCGCTGACAAGTAAGGATGCTTTGGTGTTTGCTCACGGCGCAATAAAGGGACTTGCGGCAAATCTTTTGAAAATTGCCAATGACGTACGCTTACTTGCGTCGGGCCCGCGTTGTGGACTTGGCGAGATAAATATTCCCGCAAATGAGCCCGGTTCATCTATCATGCCCGGCAAGGTAAATCCCACGCAGTGTGAGGCGATGACGATGGTGTGCGTTCAGGTTATTGGAAATGACACGTCTATAGGTGTTGCCGCATCGCAAGGTAACTTCCAGCTTAACGTATTCATGCCGATGATGATTTATAACTTTTTGCAGTCGGTAAGACTTATGTCCGATGCGATGGAGTCGTTTCATGAAAACTGTATTTTGGGGTTGAGTGTCAACCGAGGCAAAATGCGTGAAAATCTTGAAAAATCACTCATGACCGTAACTGCGCTCAATCCTTATATAGGTTATGAAAATGCCGCAAAGGTGGCAAAACTTGCTCACTCGGAGGGAATAACGCTCCGTGATGCGGTAGTAAAGCTGAATTTTTTGAGTGCCGAGAAATTTGATGAGATCTTTGATTTTAATAAAATGGTGTGATTGGTGATACATCCTGCCAACAGTGACAGAAAGCAACACAGATAACCATTGTAACTTTGCCATCAGCTGCAAAGTTACCAAAAAGCCGCTTAATTTGGTAGCAGCACCAATAAGTTTATTACTTTTCGAAAAGTAAAATAAGGAAAAAACAATGAGTAGTATTTCAGAAAGATCCCTCGAAAAGCATTACGAGTGGAACGGAAAAATCGAGGTAATTACAAGGTGTGACATAGAGAGCCGAGAGGACTTATCTCTCGCGTATACTCCCGGTGTGGCTCAGCCTTGCCTTGAAATTCAAAAAGATATTGACAAATCCTATGCCCTTACCCGACGTTCAAATCTGGTTGCGGTCATAACCGACGGCACGGCGGTGCTTGGGCTTGGTGATATAGGCCCTGAGGCGGGAATGCCCGTAATGGAAGGCAAATGCGCTTTGTTTAAAAAATTTGCAGACGTTGACGCATTCCCTCTTTGCATAAAAAGTAAAGATACAGACGAGATAGTACGTACGGTATACCTTTTGTCGGGAAGCTTTGGAGGAATAAACCTTGAAGATATCTCCGCGCCCAGATGTTTTGAGATAGAGAGCAGATTAAAGGAAATTTGCGATATTCCCGTATTTCACGACGACCAGCACGGAACGGCAATAGTTGTTGCTGCGGCACTGATAAATGCCCTTAAAGTAGTAGGAAAAGACATAGACAAGATAAAGGTAGTTATAAACGGCGCAGGCGCGGCAGGACTTTCTATCGGCAGACATCTTTTGAATATGGGTGTAAAAAATCTTGTCATGGCAGACAGATTCGGCATTATATATTCAGGCAAGCCCGAAAACAATCATGCTCAGGAAGAAATGTCGCAGATAACAAATCCAGACGGCGAGCGCGGCAATCTTGCCGATGCACTTGTAGGAGCAGATGTATTTATCGGAGTTTCCGCGCCCAATACCGTAAGCGCGGAAATGATATCGACCATGGCGACCGATCCCATAGTTTTTCCCATGGCAAATCCCACGCCGGAAATAAGTCGCGACGAAGCTTTGCGCGGCGGTGCGAGAATAGTCGGAACGGGACGTTCGGATTATCCCAATCAGATAAACAACGTACTCGCATTTCCCGGAATATTCAGGGGAGCGCTTGATTGCCGCGCATCCTGTATAAATGAAGAAATGAAGATAGCTACCTCGTATGCGCTCGCCTCTCTTGTTTCGGAGAATGAGCTTTGTGAGGAATACATAATACCCAACGCGCTTGATGCGCGTGTTGCCCACGCGGTAGCCGAAGCGGTCATCCGAGCTGCAAAGAAAACGGGAGTGGCAAGAATATAAAATGGAACAGACAAAGCTTTTAAACCGCAGTGACCGACAGTATGAAAAAATGGTCAACACGCCTATACCAAAGCTTGTAATATCCCTCGGAATACCCACTACGATAAGCATGCTCGTAACGAGCATATACAACATGGCAGACTCGTATTTTGTCAGTGAAATAGGAGTATCTGCGGGTGGAGCGACAAGCGTTGTGTTCGGACTTATGTCCATAATACAGGCTTTTGGTTTTATGTTCGGTCACGGTTCGGGAAGTAAGATAAGCAGACTTCTCGGAGCAAGAAAAAATGACGAAGCGACTACTTACGCATCGACAGGATTTTTTATATCGTTATTTACGGGAATAATCATAGCGCTTTTCGGGTTTGCGTTATTTGAGCCCATGCTAAGACTTTTCGGAAGCACGGATACCATTCTGCCTTATGCGAAGGATTACGCAAAATATATTCTTCTTGCGGCGCCTGCCATGACGGCATCGTGCGTTTTGAATAACATTCTGCGATATGAAGGCAAGGCGGCGCTTGCGATGATAGGTCTGACAAGCGGCGGTATTCTGAATATGCTGCTTGATCCGTTGTTTATATGGGGCTTTGATATGGGAATAGCAGGCGCGGGACTTGCAACCGCACTATCGCAGGTTGTGTCCTTCTGTATTCTTTTGTCCGTGTTCCTTGCAAAGAGAACACAGAGCAGAGTAAGCATACGGCATTTTACATTGAACTTGACTGTTATAGGAAATATAGTAATGACAGGACTTCCCAGCCTCGCAAGACAGGGACTGAACAGCGTGTCAACAATGTTACTTAACGCGCAGGCAAAGGTATTCGGAGACGTTGCCATTGCCGCCATGGGATATGTAGCGCGCACGTCGCAGTTTGTATTTTGCGTGGGACTTGGAATAGGACAGGGCTTTCAGCCGGTGTCGGCATATAATTACGGCGCAAAAAAATACAGCCGAGTGAGAAAATCAGCATTGTTTACACTGTTTTTCGGCGCGGCTTTTATAGGGCTGATAGCGGGAGTATGCTTTGCGATTGCGCCTCGGATAATTGCTCTTTTCGGAAACGAGCCCGAAGTTATCAAGATCGGAGGATTTGCGCTCAGGATATATTGCGCATCGCTGCTTTTCGTGCCTATTTCTGTTGTGACGAATATGCTGTTCCAAAGTATAGGCAAAAATATTCCCGCGCTTATTTTGTCCGTGCTTCAGAACGGACTTGCGTTCATACCGCTTATAACCCTGCTTCCGAGAAAGCTCGGACTTTTGGGCATACAGCTCTCTCAGCCCTTGGCATATGTCATTTCCGCGGCGGTTTGTCTGCCGTGTCTCATAATATTCTTGAAAAGTTTGCCCGAAGATGAATAATACTTATACTCTGCAAAGGTGACGTCAAAAGGAGGTCAATATGAAATTTACAGTTAGGGGCGGAAACGCCGGATCAAAAATAATTCTCACAGAAAAAAACGTGAGCGACGGCATAATTGAGGTTGAGGTGGATTACAAGCTTGCGCAGAAGGAGATCCCCCAAGCTTTTGTTGTGGAGACTTCAACGCCTTGTATTGAAGTTTATTCCACGTGGAGCCCCGCCATGATAAGAGACAGACTTATCGGCAAAAACTATGATTACAGACGCACAGGCTCAAGAATAGCTGTGTGGATGCCTGTACAGAGTTTAATTTCCTGCCGGGGAGACAATAAGGTGTGCGTAGCGGTTTCCGATGCGGCAACACCTATAGAAATAGCCTCGGGAATAGCGGAGGAGGATGCGGAGATAAAGTGGATGATCACGTTTTTCACCTCGCCCACTACCGCAATATCCGACTATAAAGCCACAATACGCATAGATACAAGAGAAATCCCTTTTTATGACAGTATTTACGACGTGGCAAAATGGTGGGAGGATGAGTGCGGATATACTCCTGCACCCGTGCCGGAGCACGCAAGACTTCCGATGAATTCTCTGTGGTACAGCTTCCACCAGGTGCTTGTTCCCGATGAAATAGTCAGACAGTGTGAGCTTTCAAAGCCCTTGGGTATGGAGAGCGTAATAATCGACGACGGCTGGCAGACCAACGACTCAAACCGCGGATACGCGTTTTGCGGAGACTGGGAACCCGTACGTATGCCCGACATGAAGGGGCTTGTTGACCGCATACACAATGTCGGTATGAAGGTGATGATCTGGTATTCCGTGCCTTTTATCGGAAGATATGCGAAAAGATACGATGAGTTCAAGGACTTCATTCTCAACCCCGACAGCAAAGATAACGTTTACTGTCTTGATCCCCGATACAGTCACATCCGCGAGTATCTTATACAGTCATACGCAACCGCGGTAAAAGAATGGGGACTTGACGGATTGAAGCTTGACTTTATCGATAGCTTTGCGCTCACACCTCATTCCATAAAACCCGATCCGAGACGCGACTATGAATCGCTTGAAGACGCGATAGACGCGCTCATGATTGGCGTTATGGAAAAACTAAGAGAAATAAACCCCGATATTATGATAGAATTCAGACAGTCCTACGTAGGACCGTCAATACGCAAATACGGAAATATGCTTCGCGTAATGGACTGTCCGGGAGACGCGCAGTTCAACTGTCGAGGCGTGGTGGATCTCCGTCTTACGTCAGGCAGGACTGCTGTCCATTCGGACATGCTCATGTGGAATGTTACCGACACAAAAGAGAGTGTCGCTTGTCAGCTTGCGGCTGTTATTTACGGAGTTCCGCAGATATCCATGAAGATAGACGCGCTTCCCAAAGATCATTACGATACTCTTAAATATTATCTTTCCTTCTGGAGAGAGAACAGAGAGGTGCTGCTTGACGGCAAACTGACGGCAAAAAATCCTGAATCTTATTACAGTCAGGTCTGCTCATGTCTTGACGGCAAGGCGGTAATTGCCGTCTATAGCGACGCGGTCGTGTCCGGAGAGTACCAAAAGCTTGCCGTAGTTAACGCAGGCGCGCGGGAAGCGGTGTATTTGAAGGGCATGTCGGGCAAGTCATACCGTACTGTAGACTGCACCGGCAAGGAGACCTCGCGCGGTGTAGTGCTCGCAGATATTTGTGAGATTGCCGTTTCTGCCGGAGGAATGATCTTTGTCGGATAAAAGACGGTTTTACGGTGCACAGCAAGATTTTAACTAAAAGGAGCCCCTGTTTATGAATAGTATTCCCAAAAACAAACATCCACGTCCCGACAGAATGCGAAATGATTGGCTTTGCCTCAACGGTGAGTGGGACTTTGAAATAGACAACGAAAAGCTTGGAACAGATAGGGAATTTTTCAAAAGAGAAAGCCTTGACGGAAAAATAACAGTTCCGTTCTGCCCGGAAAGCAAACTTTCGGGAGTAGAGCACAAGGATTTTATGAAATCCGTATGGTACAGAAAAAACATTTCTCTGCCGCAGGAGTGGTCGGATAAGCGTGTCATTCTGCATATTGACGCTTGCGATTTTGAAGCGGTAGTTTACGTCAACGGCACAAAGGTTGGAACTCACCGCGGAGGATATACGTCTTTTGAGTTTGACATAACCGATTATCTTTGCGACAGCAAAAATTATATTACAATAAACGCAAATGACGATATTCACTCATGGCGTCAGGCGGCGGGAAAGCAGTCACACGAGCAGGAATCCTTCGGATGCTTTTATACAAGAACTACGGGTATTTGGCAGACGGTCTGGCTTGAAGCAGTTGAGCAAGCTCGCGTAGTCTCATATAAAGTATTCCCAAACATCTCGTCACCCTCAGTTTCTCTTGACGTAAAGACTGCGAACGCTATCGGCGCAAAGCTTTCCGTCAAGGCATATTACGAGGGCAGACTTGTAGGGCAGTCTGACAGCGAGGTGTTTTCAAATATCACGACGCTTAATATTCCTCTTTCCGAGACACATTTGTGGGAGTGCGGATGCGGAAGACTTTACGACCTTGAATTCACGCTTGAAAATGGCGGCAAAGTCGACAAAATGTCAGGTTATTTCGGTCTGCGAGAGGTTTCAATTACAAAGGAAAAGGGCTTGCAAATAAACGGGAAGACTGTTTTTGGAAGATTTATTCTCGACCAAGGCTTCTATCCCGACGGCGTCTGCACAGCCCCGGATGATAACGCGCTGATTTTTGATATTGAAGCGTCCATGGCGTGCGGATTTAACGGCGCAAGACTTCACCAAAAGGTATTTGAACCGAGATTTTTGTACCATGCCGACAGACTTGGTTATATGGTATGGGCAGAGACAGGCAATTGGCATCTTGACCACACCTATTCCGATGCGATATATTGGTTTTTGCCCGAATGGCTTGAGGAAATAGAGAGAGATTTTTCGCACCCATCGGTCATCGGCTGGTGTCCGTTTAATGAGACGTGGGAAATGAACGGCAGACCTCAGTGTAATGAGTTCCTCGATACCGTATATGACATTACAAAGGCAATAGATCCCACTCGCCCCGTTATCACGGCAAGCGGCTCATTCCCGACCGAGCGAACGGATATTCACGACGTCCATGATTACGAACAAAACCCGGAAAGCTTCAAGAGCTATTATTCCGAGATAGATAAGGGAATAGTCCGTGACCAGATATACAGACAGTTTCCGGGGCTTCAGAGATATAATCCCGAATTGCCTGTATTTGTCAGCGAGTATGGCGGAATAAAATGGGTTGCAGACAGTGCCGATTCCGGATGGGGATACGGTAACAGTGTGGACTCCGAGGAGGAATATTTCTCAAGACTCAAGGGGCTTACCGACGTGCTTCTTGACAACGGTAAAATTTTTGCCTTTTGTCTGACACAGCTCACGGACGTTGAGCAAGAGGTCAACGGGCTTTTGACTTACGATCGAAAATTTAAATTCGAGCCCGAAAGATTTAAAGAAATATTTGCAAGAAAATCTGTAATAGAAGAATAAGTTCTATTATTGCTTCACAGAAAATGAAAGGCGTATAAGCAAATTGCAAATAAAAAAGCAGACATACAAGATTTTGATATCTCGTATGCCTGCTTTTTATTTTAATATATGAATACAGAAACTGTATAAACGCAGATTACTGCTCTACAGCTGTACCGCAATTGTTGCAGAACTTCGCGTCGTTTGCAAGCTGTGCACCACAGTTTGCACATGTCTTAGCTTCTGCGGGAGCAGCCTCTGCGGGATTCTGAACAGGAGCCTGCTGAGGAGCCTGCTGAGGAGCCTGCTGGTAGGGCGCCTGCTGAGGAGCCTGCAGGCTCCTCAGCAG
>SVTX01000001.1:0-87983 GCA_015063545.1 Oscillospiraceae bacterium
TGAGAACACCCACGAAGCTATTATCGACCAAGAGACCTTTGACATCGTGCAGAAAATCCGTGACGGAAGGCGCAGACTTACTCCTATGGGTGAGATGCCTATCCTATCGGGAATGCTGTTTTGTGCCGATTGCGGTGCGAAGCTTTACCAAGTGCGTGGACGCGGATGGGAACATAGCAAGGAATACTTCGTTTGCGCTACATACCGAAAGCAAAAAGGTAAATGCAGTTCCCACCAAATCCGCAACGTGGTCATTGAGCAACTTCTGCTTGATGACATCCGCAGAGTCACCGCTTATGCGAGGGAACACGAGGACGAGTTCGTAAGACTTGTAACGCAAAAATCCAAACAAGAAACCGAGAGTAATCTTCGTGAAAGTAAGAAGGAGCTTGAGGCAGCCAAGGCGCGTGTTACCAAGCTTGACGGCATTATCCAAAGGCTCTACGAGGATAACATCGAAGGTAAGGTTTCCGATGAGCGTTTTGCAAAGCTGACCGCTACCTATGAAGCCGAACAGAGACAATTGGAGTATCGCATTGCGGAACTGCAGAGCTTTATGGCAAACGCAAAAAACGAGTCCCTTGGCGTTGATACCTTCCTTTCGATGGTTAGAAGGTATACGGACATTAAGGAACTCGATGCGGAGATTATTCGTGTTTTTGTTGAAAAAATCCTCGTCTACAAGGCTGAAAAGGTTGATAGACACAGGGTTCAGCGCATTAAAATCATATACAATGGCATCGGTGAAATACCAACAACGCCTATAAACGAGAAAACGGCATAGCCGAATTAACGACTATGCCATTTTCCCAGGGATTAAAAATCCCTAATTCGCACCCACAAATGGGTTGCTTTTTTCGTTCTTAGAGGTGACGATCGGATTTGAAATGAAGCGCACCTTCGGTGCATGAAAAATGAAGCAGGGCGTGCGCCCTATGAAGCGAGCCTTCGGTTCACGGAGATGTTAGTGTACGCTTTGCTTCATGGCGGCACTACCGCCGTTTCATAGAAGCCGCAAGGCTTCTGCTTCATGTTTGCGAAGCAAACGCTTCATTGACAAAATGTTGAACGTATGATATAATAAACGCAGAAAGGCGGTGAAGGAGTGGCTAAAAAAAGAAAAACAAAAAACAAAGGCAAGAATTGGCGAGCCCCTAAAAATGCCAAGGCGTATTTTGATCCCCATTATGATGACGATTTCAAAGCTGCACACCCCATTTTATATTGGCTTACGGTAGTTGCTATTATCGTTATGGTTATGGTTGGTCCCACGTTATATATAATTCTGTGTTCGGCTATTCAACCAACTGTGGCCTTGTTTGAAGGTGTTTTTTGGTTTATGGGATTTCTTTCTTCGTTTGGTATCAGTATTGGATTATGCAATTTGTTTATGATCATTCATAAACAATATCTTGGACACTATGTTACGCTTTGGTCTTTTGCTATTGGTATAGTCGGTTCTGTTATAGGATTATTTTTTCTGTGGCTTATATAAACGGCATCCTTTCTATCAACACACCCCAAGAACTAAGCTTTGATATACTACGACTTTCCGCTATAATAAACCCACGAAATCACGCATCACGAGAAAGAGAATTGACAAATGAAAAAAGAAAAGATAAATCTCGACAATATAAAACAGGATTTTAACATTATAATTAAAGAACAATTAGCTCCTGCAAGGGAGTGGAGATTTTACAATATTGTTTTAATGGCTCTTCTTTCTATTTTGGTGGGAATGCTTTTTCAAAAAATTTGGATATCACTTTTGATTTTTTTACCTGCTGTATATCATATAGTTCGGTATTTGATTGTGTATAGGAATTATCGTGTAGACAAAAAAGCGATTCGCAACGTCTCAAGCCGAGAGGATATTTCGATATCTATTCAACGTTTTAGCCATATGGGGCAAGAAACTATTTATGAGCCGCACTTTGGCAGATACGCACATTTTACCAAAAGAGTTACTTTCTATTATTTTTCAACAGGTACCCAATGGAGACGTTACGACGTGCATAAGCATTATTCATGGAGCAAGGAATATTATATCAGCTCCAAAGGTCTTGAATATATATCTGTTGCAGGCGATGAATTTTATTACATCGAATTGCAAGGTCATCCGGACGTTGCATATATCTACCCTTGTAAGAGCTTTGAGCTCGATGACAGTCTGAAAGAATAATTATCAATTTGTGGAAATAAAACCGCACCCACAGATGGGTGCGGTTTTTGCCTTTTTGGACGTCACCTTCAAGGTGACGTTTTCATTATTCTTGTCTTTGATTATTCGAGTACCTGTGAACAAGCAAGCATACGTTAGCTCGTTTGTTTTTTCTTAACTAATTTTTCAAGCAGCGCAATTGTCGGCACTATAAGAAGTCCCGCAGCGAGGTTGCCAAAAAAGTGCAATACGTCAAATACAAGCCCTGCGGATATCCAGGCAAGTGTTTGCTCAAAGCTGAAATGAAACATCAGAGCTTGTACGGGTGCGTATAAAACGCCGAAAAATAATCCGTGGAGAGCGCAAATCGTGGGATATACTATAAGACATAACAGGCGGGGCATTTTTTTCGGGAGCAGCATAGTGATACCCCAAAGCACCGTCCATATATAGAGATAGGGAACCCACCATGCAGAAAAACCCGCAAAAATTCCGTTTAGCATTACGTATACGTATATAGGTATGAGAGCTTTCACTCTGAATACGACGGTATATGCTATAGTCAACATGCCGAGCAGGTGTATATTTGGCAGAGCTTCCATGACTATTTTGGAGCAGAACATAAGTGCTCCGAGCATGGAAAATAACACCATTTCATAAATGCGTTGACGAGTCGTGCCTGTGCGTTTCATATATTACTTCGTGTATTCGAGCTTGTATTTAGCACCCGCACTGATATCGGTGGTATCAACACCGCTCATAGCGTATTCGCCGTTTATGTAGAACGCCCAATAGCTCTGATCCTTGTCAAAATCGGCAGTTATGCCATTTACTGTTTTAAGGTAAAGTCCGTACTGAGAATCCTCGCCGTCAATGAGGTCATATTCTTTAAGTGCGTCACCAACGGTTTTCTTGTCGGTGTTTATTGTAAATGTGATGGATTCATCTCCCGCGGAGACTTCAACGTAAATGGTAGTCTCGCCCTTGCCGAATTCCTTGTCCTTACGGTAGGTCGCGTTTTCCCAAAGACCTTCTTTTGCAACCGTGTTGCAAGAAATGAGGGAGATGCAGATAATAATTAAAAGGGAAGCTGTCAGAATTTTTTTCATAATTTTTATATCCTTTCTTTTTGAAGGGATAAAATAAAAGTACCCTTCCATGAGGGTACGTGTATCGGCTCTGCCATGCCGAAAAAAGCCGGTATAACCGACTGCACATATCTCCTCAATTTGCCCAAGAGACTTTTATGTGTCACGAACCGATAAGCATTCCGACTTGGTTTGAAAGTATTGCTCTCAAAAGATACGGTAATGGCTGTTGCTGCGGATTCTCACCGCTATTTCCTTATCCCCGAACACATAATTCAGCTTATGTGCCCGACAACGAGTTTCCTCAGATGATCCGTGTTTATTCCTTTGTGTCTATTTTACATCAACAGCCGCCTTTTGTCAAGTGCAAAAAACAAAATCCGCTTGTGTATGCAAGCGGATTTTAATGTAACTTATCTGTTGAGAATAAGCTTTGTAAGCTCAACGGGCTCAACTATTGTGTCGCCCTTGTAAACTCTCATGTTACCCGAAGCGATCTCGTCAATGAGAACTACCTCGCCGTTGTTGTAGCCAAACTCAAACTTGATATCCCAAAGGTCAAGACCGATGGACGCAAGGTCGTCTGCAACTATCTTTGTGATAGCGAGTGTTTGCTTTTTCATTTCAGCAAACATTTCGGGAGACATAACACCGAGGACTTCAAGTCCCTCGCCTGTTACAAGCGGATCGCCCTTTTCATCGTTTTTGAATGTGCACTCAACGTAACCGCCGGGGATGCGTGTGCCGTTCTTGATGTACTCGCCGTATCTGCGGATAAAGCTACCTGTAGCTACGAGACGGCAAATAACCTCAAGTCCGCCGCCGCCCTGAGCCTTACCGAAGCACTCTGCGGGGAGAACTTCCATTGTTGCGTTGTCGATGTCAGCAGAAACGTAGTGAGTTTTTATGCCCGCTGCCTTGAGAAGCTCAAAGTAGTGGATAGATGTCTGAAGATTAGCCTTACCGATACCCTCGATAGTGAGACCAACCGTGTTTTCGCCGGGATCGAACACTCCGTCTTTGCCTGTGCAATCGTCTTTGAACTTGAGCAGTACGTTTCCGTTTTCAAGCTCATATACGTCCTTTGTTTTACCTGTGTAAAGCTTCTTCATGTTTTTTATACCTTCCTTTTATATCGCCGTGGGCGATGAAATATAACGTAATTATTGTATCACAATTTTTTTTGATTGTACATACTTTTTTTGCAAAAAATCGAAAAAAATTTGCAAAAAATTCTGTGCAAAATCACTCATTTGCCTCATCTGCGTACTGACGTATGCCCTCAAGCCGTCCCGTATCGCGAAATCCGTCAAGTTCACCGCGCGTTATTGCGCCGAAAATGCGGTATCTTAAGCCCTTGTTTTCTCTCTCCAGCGTTCGAAGCAGAGTTTTCATTTCTTCACGTTCGGTATTCTTGTCTGCAGGGCAGGGGGAGGAAAGTACGGGAAGAGAATTTTTTTTCGAGAATTCCGCCACGTCCTTTTCGGGCATGTATATCATGGGACGGATGACGTTCAGTCCCACGCGTGAAAGATAAGTCACGGGAGAGAAACAGCCAAGCCTGCCTTCAAAGAAAAGATTGAGCATAAAAGTCTCTACCACGTCGTCAAAATGATGTCCGAGTGCCACTGAAGTACAGCCAAGCTCCTTGGCGGCATTGTGAAGCGCACCGCGGCGCATTTTGGCGCACAGCGAGCAGGGATTTTTTTCTTGTCTGACTTCAAAAATTATCTTGTAAATTTCTGAAGGCACGACGTGATATTCCACGTCAAGCTCTCTGCAAAGCTCCGCTATTGCTGAAAAATCCTGTCTGGGTTCAAATCCCATATCCACTGTGATGGCTATAAGCTCAAATTTTTTGGGATAAAATCTGCGGAGCGCCGCCATGGCGCACAAAAGCGTCAGAGAATCCTTACCCGCGGATACACCGACAGCTATTTTGTCGCCTTCATTTATCATTGAATAATCGTCTATCGCTCTGCGCGTGTAGCTCAGAGCGCGTTTCATATTTTCCATATATTTTCCTTGTTGTTGGGATTATTTTTTCTTCTCGATAAATTCCTCAAACGAGCAAGTATCGTATATTTTTCTTGCATCGTCGGACAGAATACTGTTTTTGCTGTCCTCCAAGCTGTCGGACAGATAAAGCGGGCGGTAAAGCTTATTACCCGAAGCGCCACCCTTTACAGCCTCGGTCAAAATCATTGATGGCGGAGCAGAGGGATACGCGTGAATGAAAATTATTACCTTGGGCTCGAGTTTGTTTTCTCGGAGAGCACACATGAGGTCTGCAAGTCTATCGGGACGCCAGACCGTGTAAAATTTACCGCCGTGTTTGAGAAGTCGGCGCGCACAGGCGCAAAAGTCGTTTATTTGACCGTAAACCTCGTGACGTGCAATGAATTTTTCATCGTGCTCATTGCGTTTTCCGCTATCAATCTTCATATAAGGCGGATTTGAAAAAACGCAATCCAACTCGCCGCCAACATCCTCTGCTTTTATATTTCGCAGATCGGCGCATATTGGAGTTATTTTGTCATTCAAGTGATTTTCATCTGCGTTCTTTTCTATCAAAGCTGCAAATCTTTCCTGTATTTCAATGGCGTAAATGTGATTGAATTTTCCCTTGGATTGGCAGAGAAGTGATATTACTCCTGTTCCGCTTCCAAGATCTGCGGCCGATTGCTTTGAGCCCCCCTTCATATAAGCGGCAAGCATATATGCGTCGGTGCCGAACGTCAAGCCGTCGGTGCTCTGCGACAGAACGAGATTTTCATTTATTTGTAAAGATTTTGTTTTTGAAACCATAACTTTCTCCGTACATAAAAGTAAACGCCGAGTCGAGGACTCGGCGTAAACTAAAGTAATTATGCCTGAACGGGTGCTCCTACGGGGCAAGTGTCTGCACAGTTACCGCAGTCGATGCATGTATCTGCATCAATTACATAGATGCCGTCGCCTTCGCTGATAGCGTCAACGGGACAGTCAGCAGCGCATGCGCCACAACCGATGCAATCTTCAGTAATCTTGTAAGCCATAGTATTTTCCTCCGTTAAAATATTTTACGTGTACATTGTATCACAAAAAAACAATTATTTCAACACTAAATTGAAATTTTTTAAAAAAATTATTTTTCCTCTTTTTTCTCGGGGCGTGAAAGCACCTTAACGTCATTTCTGTTGTAGAGCTTGGGAGCCACGTCGGGCTGGTCGTTAAGTCTTACTTTGATGTTTCCCGCAAGCGGGATAACTTCTGTTACAACGCCTATTCCGTCAGCGGTTTTTACCACTGCGTCGACAGGGGGGGTTTTAGCGGTCTCCTCCTCGTACGTGGAATATTCATATTGCAAGCAGCACATAAGCCTTCCGCAACAACCGGATATTTTTCCGGAGTTGAGAGAGAGATTTTGCTCCTTTGCCATTTTTATGGATACCTGAACAAAGTCGGAAAGAAATGTTGAGCAGCAAAGCGGTCTGCCGCATGCTCCAAGCCCACCCATGAGCTTTGCCTCGTCTCTGATTCCTATTTGTCTGAGTTCAATTCTTGTTTTGAATACTCCGGCTAAGTCTTTTACAAGCTCACGGAAGTCCACTCTGCCCGCACTTGTAAAATAGAACAGGAGCTTTGAGTTGTCGAATGTGTACTGGGCTTCTACCAGCTTCATGTCAAGCTCATGTTTCTGTATTTTTTCAAGACAGATCTTAAATGCTTCATCTTCCTTTAATTTGTTTTCATCATGATGCTTTTTGTCTTCCGGGGTTGCAAGACGGATAACGGGACGCAAGGGAAGCACGAGCGACGTTTCGGGAACGGACTTGTCACCGAATGCGACCTCTCCAAACTCGGGACCGCGTGCGGTCTCAACTATTACGAACATGCCTTCCTTAAGCTGAAAATCCTTTTTGTCGAAAAAGTAAATTTTTCCGCTGGCCTTAAATCTTACACCTGCAACGGATATTCTTGGAGTATCATCGGTAACAACCGCAACCGATGTTTCGTGTTCATTGGAGTAATCATCGGGCGCAAACATGTCCTCTTCGGGAGCTTGCGGCGCTTCGGATACTGTGGAAATGTTTTCCGCATTTTCCTGTGCTGTTGGATTCTTGCGTTTTTTATTGTAATAAGGTCTTTTTTTGCGCTTCTTGTTCTGATTATTTTCAAAATTGTTATTTGAGTTCATAACTGTCCTTTCATGATCAGATAAGTTCTGAATTTTTTAACATATTTATCAAGGTCAAACGCACGTTTGCGTTTTTGTCAAGGTCTGAAATTGCTCCCTCTGTTGCTGAAAACATACACAGTAGCTTTTTGGACGAAAAATGAGTTGAGAGCTCGCATGCTTTTTCTCTGTCCGAGTAAAAACAAAGAGGAGCATCCTCACTTTTTTTCAGTAATATAAGATCTCTCAGGGCATATTGAATGTAGGAAAGTCTGTCGCAGATCTCCTGTCTTTTTGTGCCGAGAGAAGATATTATCTCAAGTTTTTCGCTGTTGTGCTTACCCGATGTGAGATCTATGAATTCTCTTGCTATGCGGCGATTTTCAAGAACGCCTTTGCGCTTTTTTTGGTCGAGGAGAGAAATGGCATAACCTATGCTTCCGTCCGCAGCGCAGATAAGCTCATTGAATTCATTCTGAGAGGAAAACTTGAGCTGTGCAGCTTGAGGCTCATTTTCAATGATGTATTTTTCAATGTCCGAAGCGGATATCTTTTCCATGCGAAGAATGGGGGCGCGGCTCTTGACTGTTTCAAGGAGCGCTGAGGAATTCTCGCATATAAGGAAGAAAAGCACGTACTCCGGAGGCTCTTCGAGAGAAAGAAGAAATGCGTTTTGCGCTTGAATCGTCATAGCATCTGCGTCGTTTATGATATAGGCTTTTACACCAAGCTCTGTCGGCGGCAAATATATGTCGCCTTTGAGAAATCTGATAGCATCAACACCAATGCTGACCTTATCACCTTCAAGTCCTATATGAGTTATATCCGAGCATCTGTTCTCAAGAATTTTCTTGCAGAATCTGCATTCTCCGCAAGGTATGGGCTTGTCTGATAAGCTCTTGTTTGCGCATGAAATTGCGGCTATGGTTCTTGTAGCCAAAGTATGTCTTCCGCTTCCTGTCGAGCCTTCTATAATGTAAGCATGAGCAAGGGTGTTACTGTTTATTGCGCGTGAAAGCGTGGAGCAGACGGCATTATTGCCGATTATTGAATCAAATGCGTTTCTCATACCGTCCTCCTGTTTGCAAACAATTACACAAGATACATTATATCAAAAACAGTCCCTTTTGTCAAGGATTTAATGCGGCTTGTAAGAAATTCTCAATATGAGCAAAAAACTCACCGCCCACAAGGCGGTGAGTTTTGTCTTTACGCTTTTTTCTTAGCAAAATATTTTATCACTGCATGTCGTGTAACTATTCCCATAAACATGCCGCGATCGTCTACCACGGGAACGAAGTTATGATCGAGTATATTGGAAACGAGGTCATCCATGGACGCGGTGATCCTTACGGAAAAATCTTCCTTGTGTACCGCTTCGTCAATGGTGATTGCCTCTAAGTCTCTCATGTCTATGGTGCCTATGTTAAACAGGCTGCGTAAAAAGTCACCTTCGCTTATAAATCCGGCATATTTGCCGTTTTCGTATATAACGGGCAGGGCGGTATATCCGTGGCGTCTCAGTTTTTCAAGTCCTTGGCGCATACTGTCGCCCATTGTAAGATATGCAACGTTGTTTTTAGGTGTGAGAAAAAACGCAACATTCATATAAAATCTGTTCCTTTTCTGAAATGTTTTATATTTTTTGGACTTTGCGAGTTCTTCTGAGAATGAATGAGCATATTCCTGCCGCAAGTATTGCAATGGGAATTACTGCGATAATTACCACACTCCACATGCGCGGGATGGGTGCGAGCTTTTGTGCTGTGCCGGATGTGCCACCTTCATTTCCAAAATCAAGGAATTGTCCGGTAACGTCAATGGAGTCTATGGTAAGACTTGTTTCAAAATCATCCGCGCCGCCAACGTATGACAGGGTTGCGAGCAGGTAATAAATATTTATCGGTCTGCTTTTAAGATATGCATCTGTGAATGCTTCATATGACGAGAACCAGAACAGATTTGCTGCCTCTCCCGAAGATCCTATGGTTTTTTCTGCTATCCATCCCGGGAAGAAGGTTCTGTCGTTGTCTGTAGATGCCTCATCGTTTATCACAAGCGCCGCCTGATCGGATGTCGCAAACAATTCCGTTAACGTTACATTCTTTGGGACATTTGTGTACTTGGTTATGGGATGAGTGTTGGGAAAACGAGGCTTTGTGGATACTTGCTTTCCGTAGTATGCGTCTTCAACGAATTGAATAAGCTCATGTCCTGTATTGGTTTTAAGAATAAGGTCGTACTGCTCACCGTTGTGCTGATAATGGTCCTTGTGTGTGTCGTGAATTATACCGTTTGCCGCTGTCATTCCGTATGCTTGCGTTACGGTAAGAAGATTGGGATAAAGCGCATTTTCGGGCGCGGTTATAAGTATAACGTCGCCGCCGCGGTCAAGGTAATCAATTATCTTTGCCGCGTCACTCTCACTTAGATCCTGTTGGGGAGCACAAATAACGAGAGCAGAGCAGATACTGGGAACGCTATCGTGATTCGCAAGATGTAGGTCTTTATAGATTATGTTCGAGTATTTGAGATTGTTGTAGAATTCGGCGGAGATGGGGCGTTCGCCGTGCCCTACAAGGGTGTAGACGGTATCTACCTCATCCAAAATTACGTATTCGATTGCCGATGCTACGATTTTGTCAGCATCAAAGAATTTTGAATACTGTATCTGTGAGACGTCGTATCCTTGATTTGCGCAGTATTCTACATAGGATGCGAATTCCGACTCAGTGAAGCTCTTGTTACCTATGCGGTAGTGATAAAATTCAGACGAGTCGACAACCTTATGACGCTTGGAACTTTCAACTATAATGCTGTAATTATTGACGGGATACTGTCCTGCGTCATTGGTTTTGTTGTATGCAATTCCCATATATTTTTCGGTAAATTCGGGGTGCTTGGATACGTTTACTATCTTGTATTTGATCTTGGAATTTGCCATGTTATATTTTTTGAGTACGGACTCTATTGCAGGGTCGGAAATACCCGATTCGCATAAAAGATATACCGTTACGGACTCATCAACGGATTTTGCAAATTTCTTTGATTCATCCGAAATCGAGTAAAGTCCTTTTCCAGACGCGTCGAACGTGGTGTGACCCGAGGGAATAAGATGTATTGCCACGTTAGTTATTGATACAACAGCTAAGAGCACCGCGCAGGCAATAACGGATTTCTGAACAGAGGTCTTGTGCTTAGCTCTTGCAGATTCCGAGTCGAGTCGTGTGACTTTTGCATCTCCCAATGAAATTTTGTAAAATCTTCTGTAAAGCAAGAACAGTAAAACTGCGACCAAGGACAAAAGATATACGATATCTGCGATATCCACCACACCTTGCGCAAAGATCTTGAGTCTCTCGTAGGGAGATACGAACACGAAAAATTTATACATTGCCATAACGAAAGTCTTTTCCGCGACAATAGAAGTTATTGCCGTTGGAATTATTATCGCGCCGAAAGCAATTCCGCCGATGTATAATTTTTTGGATATTCTCCATGCAATAATTCCCACGATGATGCCAATGATAACAATTGCCGCAAATGCGATGGTTACGGTCATGTAGATCTTGGGAAAACGGTTTTGCAGCCATGCTGTCATTTTGAGATTAGGCAATATTGAGAGCAGAGTTGCACCCGAGAAAAGAATTGCTAACGCAAATATTCCCATAAGCAATGAGCCTACCGCCGTTTTGGCAAATGAGTTCAGCAGCATGCATATGGCAATAAGCACCGCGCCCATCAAAAAATACGCCAGTACTGACGCGTATGAGGAAGCAAGGCTCACATCTCCGAACATTGAAAGGATTGCGGGGATTATGAGCATTACGATACAGGGTATTGCAAACACAAACAAAGCCGCAAAATACTTGCCCATAACGATGCTCAAAGGCTTTATGGGCAACGAAAGAAGGAACTTGTCGTTCCCGCTTTTTCTTTCTTGACAGAAAGAGAACATGCACAAGAAGGGAACGGTTATGACGGTTGCCATGGCGATAGCGATTATTCCGTACTCAAACTGAGGAATTTTCTGTGAAAAGTTATATACGCATGCAAAGATTCCTATTACAGCTACGGATATTGCCATAAATATTGCGCCGAACAGATTTGTAAAGTGAGCTTTAAGCTCACGTCTGAATATCACTCCCATTACTTATTTTCCTCCTCTATCGATTGCTCAGATTCATATGATATGCCGTCAAATCCGAGCTTTCCAAAAGAAAGAGTCACAGTTTTATGGCAAATGCTCGCTACGTTAAGATCACGGCTGGCAATGATGACAGTTTTTGAGTGAGATATCTTTTTGATCAATTTGAACGTGTCGGCGGCATCGTCTCCCGAAAGTCCGGCTGTCGGTCCATCAAGAAGCAGAACAAGGGGATTTCCGAGTAACGCCTGAGCAATTCCCAAACGAGCCTTGCCCTTAGCAGACATGCGGAATATAAGAGTACGCCTCATAGCTCCGAGATCGGTAGCCGCCAGAGCCTTGGATACTGCCGCAGGAATGTCGTCATACGCAACGCCCTTGATTTCGGCTATAAACGACATGTATTCTTCCACGGTCATTCGGTCGTAAAATGGCATTTTTTCGGGCATGTATCCGACCATGCGTTTTGCCGCCATGGGATTTAGATATATGTCGATGCCGTCAATTAGTATCTGTCCGTCGGTGATCTGCATACAGCCCGCAATAGCTTCCATGAGGGTGGATTTTCCCGAATCCTTATCGCCTATAATGCCGTATACTGTGTTTTTCTCCACCTCAAAATTTATGTTGTCAAGCACGACTATATCTTTACGTTTTTGAGTCAAGTTATTTATACGTATCAACTCTGATGCCTCCGCGAACGAATTATTCTGTAATATAATTATATCATAAATCCGGATTGTGTCAAGTGCATGATGAAATTTTGAGATTTTCGGCAATTTGGCAGTATTTGTCGCAAAAATTCTATATTATTCTCATTGACAAAGATGCATGCCGTATGATATAATTAAAAGTGATTAAAATTTGTAAAAAGATGTAAAAAATCAAGAGCTTATTCGGAGGTAGTATGTCAGAAAAATATTATTCCGACCACCAATATCTGTTCCATCAGGGAACGTCATGCAACGCGCATGATTATTTGGGCGCGCATATCGTGGGAGATAAAATATTTTTCCGTGTGTGGGCACCCAATGCGGAGTGCGCGTATGTCGTGGGCAGTTTCAACTCATGGGACGACAGCTGTGAAATGTCACGCGTTACGGACATGGGTATCTGGGAGCTTTCCTTGCCCGCTGACAGAGTAAGCTTCGGAGATATCTACAAGTACAAATTTATCAATAAGGGCAGGGAAATATATAAATCCGATCCGTACGGTGTCAGAATGGACTCCCCACCTCATGCCGCAAGCATTATTTACGATATTGAAAGAGAGTACGCTTGGCATGATGAGGGCTGGATGTCATACAGACGGCAGCTTTCGGATGAGGGATATTATTCTCAGCCTATGAACATATACGAGATCCACATGGGATCTTGGAAAAGACACGAGGACGGCTCGTATTTCAATTACAAGGAAATGGCAGATGACTTAGCGCCCTATCTCAAGCAAATGGGATATACTCACGTAGAGCTTATGCCGGTATCAGAACACCCGTTTGACGGTTCTTGGGGATATCAGGTGGGAGGATATTTTGCCCCCACGTCCAGATTTGGCACGCCGCATCAACTTATGAATTTCGTGGATATTATGCACACCGCGGGAATAGGTGTTATTATGGACTGGGTGCCTGCGCATTTTCCAAAGGATGCTTTTGGGCTTTATGAATTTGACGGACAGCCTCTGTACGAATATCAGGGGGCGGACAGAATAGAGCACAGTGGATGGGGAACGAGACGTTTTGACGTGGGACGTCAAGAGGTGCAGTCATTCCTTGTGTCCAATGCATTTTACTGGATAGAAAAATATCATATAGACGGCATCAGAGTAGATGCTGTGGCATCCATGCTTTATCTTGATTATGACAGAATGCCGGGCGAATGGATACCGAATGTATACGGAGATAACAGATGTCTTGAAGCTATTGCCTTTTTCAAAAAATTGAATTCTGCTATCAAGGACAGACATCCCGATGTTTTGACTATAGCCGAGGAATCCGGAGCGCAGCTCAAGCTGACAGGGTTTGAAAATGACGGGCTTGGATTTGATATGAAGTGGAATATGGGCTGGATGAATGATACGCTGTTTTATGCGGAGAAGGATCCTGTATACAGAAAATATCACCATGATAAGATAACCTTTTCGCTGATGTATGCGTTTAGTGAAAAATTTGTGCTTCCGATATCGCACGATGAGGTCGTTCATGGCAAAAAGTCTTTTGTGGATAAGATGCCGGGAGATTATTGGAGAAAGTTTGCTGGCGCGAGAGTATTTCTTGCATGGCAGATGACGCATCCGGGCAAAAAGCTTACTTTTATGGGTAACGAGATAGCGCAGTTCAGAGAATGGGACTACGACGCATCCATTGAATGGTTCATGCTTGATTACGATATGCACGCAAAATATCAGCTCTATTGCGCAAGGCTTAACAATTTTTATCTTCAACATCCCGAGCTTTGGCAGGTCGATGACGGTTGGGCAGGATTTCAGTGGATAAATGCCGATGACAGAGACAGAAGTATAATTTCTTACAGGCGTATCGCAAAAAACGGGAAAGAGCTTATAATGGTTCTCAATTTTACGCCGGAAACCTACGAGAATTTCGCGTTGCCGGTGCCGCAACAGGGAGTATACACCGAGCTTTTCAATTCCGATGACAAAGAATACGGCGGAAGCGGAGTTACAAATACAGGCGCTCTTTTGCCAAGCAGCGAGGAAAACGGACAGCAGCTCGTGCATTTCAGAATGCCGCCGCTGGGTGCGGTCATACTGCACAGAACGGAACAGACTCTTGAAGAAAAGAAGAAGTCAAGACGATCTAAGAAGACAAAGTAAAAAATAAATAATCACATTCATATAAAAAGGAGAGAGATGTTATGTTCAAAAAGAAAGAATGCGTAGCCATGCTGCTTGCGGGCGGACAGGGCTCAAGACTTTACGCACTTACTACAAAGACGGCAAAGCCTGCGGTACAGTTTGGCGGAAAATACCGTATTATTGACTTTCCGCTTTCCAATTGTATAAATTCGGGCATTGATACCGTAGGAGTTCTCACTCAGTATCAGCCTCTTGTACTTAATGAATACATCGGCAACGGACAGCCGTGGGATCTTGACCGTGTTTGGGGCGGAGTTACGGTGCTTCCTCCCTATCAGGGACAGAAATCCGCAGACTGGTACAAGGGAACGGCAAACGCTATATATCAGAACATGAAGTTCATAAATAGATATGACACAGAGCACGTAGTTATTCTTTCAGGTGACCACATCTACAAGATGGATTATGCAAAAATGCTTGCATATCACAAGGAAAAGAATGCAGACTGCACCATAGCCGTTATCGAAGTTCCCCTTGAGGAGGCAAGCCGTTTCGGCATCATGAGCGCATATGAGGACGGAACTATATATAAATTCTCCGAAAAGCCCAAAAATCCCGACAGCACCAAGGCTTCTATGGGAATTTATATTTTCAGACGCGATAAGCTTGAAAAATATCTTACCGAGGATGATGCAGATCCCAATTCTTCAAACGACTTTGGAAAGAATATTATTCCCAACATGCTGGCGGCAGGAGAAAGAATGTTTGCGTACGCGTTTGAGGGATATTGGAAGGACGTAGGAACCATTTCCTCTCTTTGGGAGGCAAATATGGATCTTCTCGGCAAAAAGCCCGTGCTTGATCTTTCATCCAGAGATTGGAAGATATATTCCAGACATTCTGCTCAAGGCCCTCAGTTTGTAGGCTCTGATGCCAAGATAGAGAATTGTTACATTACAGAAGGCTGTGAGATATACGGAAGTGTTAAGAATTGTGTTATTGGCGCAGGCGTAAAGATAGAAGCGGGCGCATACGTTGAAGATTGCGTGCTCATGGGCGATATGACTATCGAAAGCGGTGCGGACGTAAGATATTCCATTATAGATGCAGGCGTAAGTATTGGCGCCAATGCCAAGGTGGGCGCTCCCCGTGAAAGCGCAAAGGGCGTTACAGTAATAGGTGAAGGCGTAGAGATAAAGAGTGGCGCAGTTGTTGAGGACGGCGCTATGATGAGCGATTCAAACTGATAGGAGGGAGAAGAAGATATGACAACGGCAGGACTTATTTTTGCAAATATTCACGATAATACCATTCCTGAGCTTACACGCACGAGAAGCATGGCATCCGTGCCCTTTGGCGCAAGATACAGACTTATCGATTTCATGCTTTCCAACATGGTAAATTCGGGTATTACCAAGGTTGGTATAATTGCCAACAATAACTATGAATCTCTCCTTGACCATCTCGGAACAGGCAAGGACTGGGATCTTGCAAGACGTTCGGGTGGAATAAAGATACTTCCTCCCCATATAACATCGTTTGATAACACCACTACCGGTATATCCTCATCAAGACTTGAGGCTATAATCGGCGCGGCTAACTTTATCAACAGATGTAAAGAGGATTATCTCGTAATGGCGGATTGCGACGTTATTTGCAATATCGACCTTACAAAGGCCATAGCGGCTCACGATAAGAGTGGCGCGGATATAACTTTTGTTACGCAGACAAAGGACCTTGCGGGAGTTGTTTCTGCAGAGAAGATCACGGTAATCGATGCTGATGAGGAGGGCAGAGTTACCGAATTTTCCGAAAAAAAGGTGTTTGAGGGCAAAACCCGTGTATATACAAACATAATGATAGTAAAGCGCACTTATCTTGTAAGCATTATGGAAAACTCCATGGCTCACGGATATACAAGATTTTTGCATGATATACTTTCACGTTCAATAGGCACGGCAGATTACAGAATATATGAGTACGACGGATTTTACGGAAGCATCAATTCCATGGAAACGTATTTCTCGTGCTCCATGCAGATACTTGAGCCCAAGGTAAGAGAGAACCTTTTCGGCAAGAAAAATTACCCTGTGCTCACCAAGGTGCGTAACTCTGCGCCCACACGGTACTGTGACGGAGCTAAGGTAACAAACTCTGTTATAGCTGACGGATGTGTTATTGAGGGAACTGTTGAAAATTCCATAATATTCAGAGGTGTTCACGTTTGTCCCGGAGCCGTGGTCAAAAACTCCATACTTTTCCAGGATACTTATGTTTGCTCTAACGCGACACTGAATTGTGTTATCGCAGACAAAAATGTTATGGTAAGAGAGGGCAGAGTGCTTTCAGGTCACGAGACCATGCCTTTCTTTATAGGCAAGTGCATAACAGTCTGATCTGATTGGATTATAGGAGAAGTAATTATGAAAAAAATACTTTTTGTAGGAGCTGAAACTATGCCGTTTGCCGCTACAGGCGGACTTGGCGACGTAATGGGCTCTTTGCCCGCTGCTATTAAGGCAAAGGAAAAGGGCGAGGTGGATGTAAGAGTTGTAATGCCACTTTACTCCATGGTATCTGAAAAGTGGAGAGAACAGATGACAGACGAGGCTGTATTTACTGTTCAACTTTCTTGGAGAAATCAGTACTGCGGAGTGAAAAGCCTTGTCAAGGATGGAGTAAAGTACTATTTCATAGACAACGAATATTACTTTGCTCGCGAAGGTCTGTACGGATTTTTTGATGACGGCGAAAGATATGCGTATTTTTGCAAGGCAGTTATGGAAATGCTTGCGCATATAGACTTTTATCCCGATGTACTTCACGCAAACGATTGGCAGTCTGCTATGTCGGTGGTATATCTTAATACAAAGTACCGTTACAGGGAAGGTTATGACGGCATAAAGACGGTATTTACCATACACAATATCGAGTATCAGGGAAAGTATGACTTTTCAATACTCGGAGACGTGTTTGATCTCGGTCCGGAGCATTATTCTCTCATGAAATATGACGATTGCATCAACCTTATGAAAGCGGCAGTCGAATGTGCGGATCACGTAAGCACCGTAAGCCCTAAGTATGCCGAGGAGATCAGAGGATGGGAATATTCTCACGGACTTTACCATATTCTTGACAGAAACAGCTACAAGCTTTCGGGAATACTCAACGGCATAGATTACGACTATTACAATCCCTCAAAGGATACGGCTATAGTCAAGAATTTTGACAGAAGAAGCTTTGTCAAAGGCAAGGCTGAAAACAAGATGGCGCTTCAGAGAGAGTACGGCTTGCCCGAAAGAGCAGACGTTCCTATGATAGCTATAATCTCACGTCTTGCAACTCACAAGGGACTGGACCTTGTACAGGATATAGCGTATAAGCTTGTACAGGAAAATGACGTACAGCTTGTAGTGCTTGGCAAGGGAGAAAAGAAATACGAGGACTTCTTCTGCGAATTGGAGAAAAATCATCCCGACAAGGTGAAAGCTCTCATGCTTTATGACAGAGATCTGTCCAAGCGCATTTACGCGTCTGCGGATATATTTGTGATGCCCTCAAAGAGCGAGCCCTGTGGACTTTCGCAGATGATAGCATCCCGTTACGGGGCAATCCCGGTTGTAAGGGAAACGGGAGGACTTTATGATTCTATAAAGGGTTATTGGATATGTGACGGAGAGATCTGTGGAAACGGATTTACGTTTGCAAATTATTCATCCGATGAGCTTTATGACAGAATATGCGCGGCGCTGGCAGTTTACGCAGACAAGCCGCAGTATAAAAAATTTGCAAGCAAGATCATGGGAACGGATTTCTCATGGGAAGTATCAGCGGCAAAATATATGGAGATGTACGATCTCCTTTAATATCTCAACATTGTGACGGACGCGCCGCCACAGAAAGGTCTTTTAATGAACAAAAATTACAGCACACAACAAATCAAGGAAAATATTGAACTCAAGCTTTCCAGATATTTCGGATGTACCCCTGCCGAGGCGTCTAAGGAACAGATGTACAAGGCGGTCGCCATAACCGTAAGAGATATTCTTACAGAAAAAAGAGGAAGCTTTAAAAAGGCAGTCAACAAGCAGGGCGCAAAGCGCGTTTATTATATGTGCATGGAGTTTTTGCTTGGACGCTCACTCAAGACAAATCTTTGCAACCTTGGACTTTCCGAGGAATATGCGAAGGCGCTTGAGGGCTTTGGCGTAGAGCTTGATTCGCTTTACGACTGTGAGCCCGATGCGGGACTTGGCAACGGCGGTCTTGGCAGACTTGCGGCATGCTTTATGGATTCGCTCTCATCGCTTGATTATCCCGCAACAGGATTTTCAATTTGCTATGAGTACGGCCTGTTTAAGCAGAAGATAGTTGACGGTATGCAGGTGGAGCTTCCCGACGTATGGCTTCCCGGTGGAGAGGTCTGGCTTGTTCCGAGAACAGACAGAGCCTTTATCGTGCGTTTTGGAGGAAAGGTAAAGGAAAAATGGGTCAACGGACACATGGAAGTATATTATGAGGGGGCAGAGGAGATAGAGGCTGTTCCTTATGACATGATGATATCCGGTGCAGACAGTGATGCTGCTTCAAGACTTCGTCTTTGGCGTGCAAGAGATATTCAGAACTTCAACATGGGCTTGTTTACGCAGGGACAGTACGCGCAAGCGGTGCAGAACAGCACGAGAGCAGAGGCTATATGCAAGGTTCTTTATCCTTCCGATAATCACGAGGAGGGAAAGCTTTTGCGTCTCTCACAGCAATATTTCTTGGTTTCTGCGTCTGTTCAAAGTATAATTCGAGATCACATGGCTTTATATGGCACTCTTGAAAATCTCGAAGATAAGATAGCTATTCATATCAATGACACGCATCCCGCACTTTGTATTCCCGAGCTTATGAGAATACTTATAGATGACTACTTCTATTCATGGGAGGACGCGTGGAGAAAGGTCGTAAAGATCTGCTCGTATACGAATCACACAGTCCTTCCCGAAGCGCTTGAAACGTGGAACGAGGAGCTTTTCAGAATCAAGCTCCCCAGAATGTACCAGATCATCTGCGAGATAAATGAAAGATTCTGCCGTGAAGCATGGCAGGCATTCCCCGGAAATTGGCAGAGAATATCCAACATGAGCGTTGTCGGATACGGTGCGGTAAGAATGGCAAATCTCTCGGTCGTTGGTTCCCACTCTGTTAACGGAGTATCGCAGTTGCATTCCAACATACTCAAAAAGTCGGTATTTAACGACTTTTACAATATGTACCCCGAAAGATTTGACAACGTCACCAACGGCATAGCTCACCGTCGTTGGCTCTGTTATTCCAATCCCGATCTTGCGAACCTTCTCGATGAGACCATAGGTACGGGATACAGACATAATCCTGAAGAACTTTCGGAATTTGCGAAGTTTGCAGACGATGCTGCTGTTCTTGACCGTATCAGAAACATCAAACATGAAAACAAGGTGAGATTTGCCGATCATCTCTATAAGAAAACAGGCAAAAAGCTCAATACTCATACAGTATATGACGTACAGATAAAGAGACTTCACGAATACAAGCGTCAGCTTCTCAACGTGTTGAATATAATTGGACTTTATATTGACATAAAGAACAATCCCAATCTTGATATTCAGCCCCAGACGTTTATTTTTGGCGCGAAGGCGGCCCCGGGATATCAGATGGCAAAGAGAATAATCCAGCTTATCTGCGCTCTTTCCAAGGATATAGACGCGCATCCCGAAATAAAAGAAAAGCTCGATGTGGTATTCCTTGAAAACTATGATGTTACAACCGCAGAGATACTCATTCCTTCCGCGGAAATATCCGAACAGATATCTCTTGCGGGCAAAGAGGCAAGCGGTACCGGTTGCATGAAACTCATGATCAACGGAGCGCTCACGATAGGCACTCTTGACGGAGCCAATGTCGAGATGCTTGACGCGGTCGGTGAGGACAATATGTTCATCTTCGGCATGACCGCAAAGGAGGTTGAGGATCTTTGGACAAGAGGTTATCGCTCTACGGAATTTTATGCCAATAACGAGCGTCTGAAGAGAATAATCAACCACCTTTATATAGGATTTGCGGGTGAATCCTTTGCGGATATAGCAACTTATTTGCTCTCAGGTCACGGAATTGCAGATCCGTTTATGTGTCTTGCTGATTTTGAATCTTACAGATTGACTCATGACAGACTCATTTCCGCATATAAGGACAGACAGAACTGGTCCAAAAAGTCGCTTCTTAATACTGCGGCGGCAGGATATTTTGCGGCAGACAGATGCATCAACGAGTACGCTGAGAAATTCTGGAACATCAAGCCGATAAAATAAAAAAATTAATGGGGGATCCTATGGGTTTCCCCCATTTGAATAATAAAACTATGAGGTTATTATGTTACCCAAGCTTTTTTGCGAGATAGATAAGACAGCAGATATACAGATACGTAAATTTGCAGAAGACACGGATGTCTCTGCCCTTGGAGCATTTGAATACGGCACGGTAGTTGATTTCGAGCTTGCCGTGTCACGCTGTATGGGCATGACTACGCCTGTTTTGAGAATATGCCGTGACGGTCAGCCATCAAAGGATATACCGATGAATTTCAAGGGCTCGGACAATGTCAGCGATATGTACTGTCTTTGTATTGATACAAAGGAGTTGTGCGGCGAGGCGGAGTGCGGTTTGTTTTATTATGAGTTCGTGCTTGTGCGAGGAGCGAACACCGTATATACCGATGCGTATAACAACGTAGATTTCAGACTTTCGGAAAAGGAAGGCGTGAAATTCCGACTTCTTGTATATGAAAAGGGATTTAAAACTCCGGACAGCTTCAAGGGGGTCATGTATCAGATATTTCCCGACAGATTTTTCAGAGGTGAGAGCGAAGAAGCCAAATCAGTTCCCGTCCGAGAGGATGCGATATTGAATAAGGATTGGGAAAACGGAATTCCTCAATTTGCGCTCAAGGTGGGCGATCCTTTGAAGAACAATATGTTTTTTGGCGGAACGCTTTGGGGTATTGCGGAAAAACTTGACTATCTTTGCGAGCTTGGAGTAAGTATTATTTATCTGTGCCCTATATTTGAGGCATATTCAAACCACAAATACGACACGGGAAATTATCTCAAGGTCGACGATATGTTCGGCGGAGACGACGCATTGAAAAACCTTATAGATAAAGCCAAAGAAAAAGGCATCTCGATTGTTTTAGACGGTGTTTTTAACCATACAGGCGATGACAGTATTTACTTTAATAAATACCGCCGATACGGTGATGGCGGAGCATATAATGATCCCGACTCTCCGTACGTTAAGTGGTATAATTTTAAGAATCATCCCGATGAATACGAATCATGGTGGGGAATAGAGATACTGCCGAGACTTGATCATTCAAATGATAATTGCCGAAAGTTTTTCACGGGAGAAGGCGGGGTAATTCAAAAATACATAGACATGGGCATCGGGGGCTGGAGACTTGACGTTGCTGATGAACTGTGTGATGAATTTTTGGACGAACTGAGAGACAGAGCAAAATCCGCATCAAACGGCGAGGCTGTAATAATCGGCGAGGTTTGGGAAAATGCTGCGGAAAAATCCGCTTACGGAAAAAGAAGAAGATATTTTCAAGGCAGACAGCTTGACAGCGTTATGAATTATCCGCTTAGAAGCGCGATAATTGATTTTTGCGTTTTCGGTGACGCGGAAATACTCTATAACACTCTCACCGAAATATATTCATCTTATCCCGTACATGTATCCAATAAGCTCATGAACATTATAGGAACGCATGATACGGAGCGCATTTTGACGGTTCTTGGAAGAGACATGGGGGATGAGGACAGAAGCATGGCGGAGCTGTCGGTAGCAAAGCTTTCCCCAAAGCAACGTAAAAAGGGAGTTGAGCTTTTGAAGATCGCAGCGGGACTTCAGTACACGGTATACGGCGTTCCATCACTCTATTACGGCGATGAGATAGGCCTTGAGGGATATAGGGATCCTTTCTGTCGCATGCCGTTCCCATGGCATGAGCTTGATGACGCGCAACGCGCGGAGATACTTGATTTTTATAAAGCTCTCGGTAGAATCAGACGCACAGAACCTGCGTTAGATGACGGATTGTTTTGTATCATAGGCAGAAGTGAGGATTTTATTTGCTTTTTCAGAGAAAAGCAAGATTCTAAGCTTTTGATTGCTGCAAACCGCGGAGGGGAAAAATCAATAGATATCCCGGACGGATGTTATTACATTGATCTGATTTCAAACAAAGAATATACGGGCAACGTTACAGTGCCCGGTGACACTATTGCCATATTTAAGGAAGTACAACAATGAAATATGCAAACTCTTTAAAATACATAGAGAATTTCAGACCTTCCGGGACACAGAATACTGTTTCCGTGCGGCGCATATCAGAGCTTTGCAGCTCTCTCGGGAATATTAATCGCGGTGTGAGATTCATTCACGTGCCGGGAGGTGCGTCGGGACACGGATGTGCCGTGCTTATGGAAAATGTTTTCAAATGCGCGGGATACAAAACAGGCAGGATAGTCTCGCCATGCGGCAGAGACTCGCGCACTTCTGTCTTTATAAACGGAGTGATAGCTCAGATAGAAGACTACAATAAATGTGTTGCCGAAATAAAAAACAAGGTTGGAAAGCACTACGACACCGAATATTTAAAGGAAGAAATAATATTTGTACTGTCACTGCTTTTGTGCAGACTTAGCGGATGTGAATTCATTATTCTTGAAGGTACAGAAAAATTTGACCGTGTTTGCGCACCGTATGAGCTTGTTATCATCCCTGCAATTTACGATTCGGAAAACGCTATGGACAAAGTTGTGCGCCTGTGTGATTCTATTCGGGCGGGCGCGCGTGAGGTCGTCAGCGGAAATCAGAAGAGTGATGTGTATAATTATATTTCCAATGTTTGCGCGCCCTCGGGACAAAGACTGTTCATTCCCGTCAAGGCTCAGTTCTGTATAACGGAACAGAGCTCAAGAAGACTGGTGTTTAACTATAACGGCAGGGAAGGCTTCACCCTCAAAACCCCGTCTCTCATTATGAGAGATTGTGCCATGACTGTTATAGAGGCAATTATGGCGATCCGCAGAGAGGGAATAAGAATTCCCGTATCTGCTATAATTGAAGGCATGGCTGAGGCGGGAAGCGCAAACTCATTTGAGATAATTTCTTATACTCCCACTATCATAGTGGATAATTCATCAAACGCCGATGAAACGAAGCTTTTGTACAAGACATACTGTGAAGTGTTTGGAGATGATAGGGAATTTTCTATTTGCATTTTTGCAGAAAGTGAAGAGGAGATATCTTTGTTGCTTGGAGATATTCCACTCAATAAAATTAAAAGCATACTTGTGTGCGGTCATAATTATGATATGTGTTCATATAAAAATGTCCCGCTTTTGGTGTGCAGAACGCATAAGGATGCGGCGAGGATCATATCAAATGTCGAAGACCAGGATAGCACGTGGGTGTGTTTCGGCGGAGATTTCGCTCAGCGAATAAAAGAGGAAATAGCAAAACTTATAAACTTTTAATTGATATAACAACAAAAGCTTGATAAAAAGGGCTTTTTCAGACAAAAGTCCTTTTTTATTTATGCGTTGAATGCGTGAACGAGACATGTTCTTCATATAAATCGTTTTTTTGCATATAATGTTTTATGAAAGCAAAGAATAGTATCATCAAAGTTTTGGAGGTGTAGGATCGTGACAAAGCCACAGATCATAAAATGCAGTGCAAGAGAAATTTTGGATTCAAGAGGCAATCCCACAGTGGAAGCGACAGTCATGCTTTCGGATGGAAGCATAGGAGTGGCATCCGTGCCGTCGGGGGCTTCCACGGGTATATATGAGGCGGTAGAAAAACGCGACGGAGACAAGTCAAGATATAACGGTAAAGGAGTGCTTTCCGCGGTAAACAGCATATGCAGAACCATATCGCCCGCCCTCATAGGTGTTTATGCGAGCGAACAAAATGAGGTCGATAGAATAATGTGCGAAATAGACGGCACAGAGAATAAGCAAAATCTTGGTGCAAATGCTATTTTGGCGGTATCTCTGGCAAATGCGCGTGCATGCGCTAACAGCTATCATATGCCGTTATTTCGCTTTATAGGTGGGATGGAGGCAAAAACGCTTCCAATACCCATGATGAATATTCTGAACGGCGGTGCGCATGCAAGCAACAATATAGAGATACAGGAATTTATGATAGTTCCTACGGCTGCGCCGTCTTTTTCTGATGCCATAAGAATGGGTAGTGAGATATATCATGAGCTTGGAGATATTCTCAAGAGGGAAAATCACTCTACGGCGGTAGGAGACGAGGGCGGATTTGCGCCCAATCTTGAATCTGACGAACAGGCAATAGAGTATATTTGCCGGGCGATAGACGCATGTGGCTATTCAGACAGCGTAAAGATAGCCTTGGATGCCGCATCATCCGAATGGTATAGCGAGAAGGAAGACCGTTATAAGTTAAAAAAACGTGGAATGGAATATGACAGAGACGGATTGATAAACTTTTGGGAAAAGCTTTGCGACTCATATCCCATTATCTCAATAGAAGATGGATTGGATCAGCGTGATTTCTTCGGTTGGAGCCGTCTTACCGAAAAGATAGGGAACAGATGTATGCTGGTCGGAGACGATTTATTCGTTACAAATGTAAAGCGGCTCAAAGAGGGAATAGGTACCGGCGCCGCAAATGCCGTTCTTGTAAAGCCCAATCAAGTGGGAACCTTGAGTGAAGTAATAGATGTGACCTCGACGGCATACTCCAAAGAATATCTTACCATCATGTCTCACCGTTCCGGTGAGACGGAGGATACGACAATAGCCGATCTTGCGGTGGGGCTTGGCGCGAAGTTTATAAAATCAGGAGCGCCCTGCCGAAGCGAGAGAGTGGCCAAGTACAACCGGCTTATAAGGATAGAGGCATCTTTGGGTAAATCGGCAAAATACGGATTTAATTACGGAAGCATAAAACCCACCGTGAGAACGTTTTGCGGAGAGTGTATGGAATAAGGGTATTTTCAATGTAGGTCTCGCCTGAAAGGCGAGGCCTTTCATTATGATATAATATAACATTTGATACGGTATCAAGGTAAATAAATACAATTTTTGGTGTGAAAAGTTGTTATTTTTGTCAATTTACTAAGTCATGGTATTGTGTTAAAATTAGATTATAGAGACATCATCGGATTGATATCCTCAATACAATAAAAAAGGAGAAAAGAAAATGAAAAAAATCCTCTCTGCATCGATAGTGGTGATTATGATAATTGCACTGGCTATCGGCGCTACATTTGCAGCAAATGCCGTAGAGGCAGACTATTCCTTGACGGGAATGGGCGCGGCTGTTACAAAGCCTATTACGGTAAACGGTACGGACACGGGAGTTACACACACACAGATATCCGTGCCCGCAAATTCCAAGTATAACCCTTATACGTCAGACAGCGTTGTTAACGTAATAGAGATATCCCCATCTGACACGAATGCAACGATGGCGGTTCTCAACTGCGGTAATTACAACTGGAGCAAGACCACTATGGGTACTGCTGCCAATAAATATAACGCAACGCACGACGGCACGGTAATTGCTGCGGTAAACGGTGACCCGTGGCTCGTACACCATACGGACTACGACGGAGACGGTGTTGCATCTACAGGTCCTTCCGTAAAGCACGGCTCGGTATCCAGAGGAATAGTTATTGTTGATGGCGAGCTTTACAACACAAGACAATCCGCGGCAGAAAACTACCTTCCTGCCAAAACAAGCGGAAGTGGCGCAGAGTACGGCGGAACTCCGTCGGGAGGAATGGTCTTTGCTGTAAAAGCAGACGGAAGCTACATGATAGGTACTCCCAGCCTTAATGTTTCTATGAAAAACGCAACCACAGGTGTAACGCTTACAGCGCCCACCGGAATTAACAGACTTCCCGCACCTAACGCTATAATGATCTACAATCACAGAGTTGGTACAGAGTCTATGGCATACACCGACGCGTATGAGATATATCTTAAAACAGACGATAGTGCGTTCGGAATAGGCAAGACTGTTTCCGGTACTGTTACGGCAATATTTGAGAGCAATAGCGAAGAACCCCGTCCCGCTATTGATGCAAATACCATTATTATTTCCGCGAGAGGTAATAAGATAGAAGGTCTTCAGGGACAGTTCACCATCGGTGATCAGATAGATTTCGGAGTACTTGTAAGAAACGATTCTTACTTGTCCGCTCAGAAAAGCGAATGGAAGAACGTTACTCAGGCGATCGGCGGATTCTTCTCTCAAGTAGATAAGGGTAACATCACAGGTGAGAACCGAGACAGTGCATATCCTTGTCCTGTAGTTGGACTTAAACAGGATGGCACAGTTGTTGTTATGAGCGTTACCTCGCAGGCAGATGGTCTGTATAAGGGTACGACGATGAGGAACGTTGCCTATATATGTCAGGAACTCGGCATGTATACCGCGCTTATGTTTGACGGCGGCGGATCCACGCAGATGATAACCTATGATGATGGCGCATACGTAAGACGCGCATCCAGCGCTGACGGAGCAAACAGTGTCCGTGGAGTTATAAACGGACTGGCAGTAGTGTATAAAGGCGCGAATATTGACAATGTTATAAACAATGAATCGTCGGCTGCCGGTTTCTACGGTGAAATAACCGGAGCTACGACGGATACGTTTGCGGCAGTAGTAAATAACGTAAACGGAGTTGGTCCCGACGGAACAGTGAACACTAACTTTGCTCAGACACTTGTTTCAAATACTTCTTTTGTTGCAAGTGCTCCCATGCCGATAGAAATTAAGGATACTACCGTAAGTATCAACGGATGGTTTATATCCAACGGCGGTCAGAACGACGAAATTAAATTCTCCGTAGACGGCGGACAAACATGGGTAGGTACATGCACCAACATAAATTGGATGGACGGTACATCAGACCATGTAGCGGCTGCCAATGCACACGGAGTAGAGAATGCATCTGCAACCCACGCGGTGTTTACCGGAGCTACTGCTGATCTTTCTCTGTTTGAGGGAAGAACGGTAGATGTTACGTTTGGAAGAACCGCCCCTTGGGGTGATACGGTGGCATTTGCGACCATAACCGGCGTCAAGGTTCCCGGTGTCGCAAAGCCGGATGTGGTAATTACAGCGGAGCCCACAGGCTCTTACCGTTATTATGTAACCGTAAGCAGTATCAACGGTATAGCCACAAGCCTTACGGGCTACAGAGACGCGACAAGCGGAGTGACCGAGAGACGTGTTCCTGCAATCACGACGGGCATTTCTGTAGATGAAAATAACTGTATTTTGATATCCGGTATGGCACAGGTCAACGGAGGTCAGTATGCCTATTACTGGTCGATTGACGGTAATAATTGGTATGAATTTATGGGAGGAGAATACGGCTCTGCTACGTCTGACTTTGCCGCGGAGGCAAGAGAAAGCATTGCTAAGGTAACCAGCACGGGCATAGAAGCAAACGGTGCATTTACCAACCTCAAGGTTGATCTTACATCTTATGCGGGGGAAACCGTTGACATATATTTTGCGGTTACGTCAAAGAGTGCAAATACAAGTCCTTGTCACTTCTTGACAATCGAGGATGTAGCAGTTCCCGCACCTCATACTTGCACTCCCGGAGCTGACGCAACTTGTACCACAGACCAGACCTGCACAGAGTGCGGAGAAATTATAACCCCCGCGCTCGGACACGATGAGATAACTCACGAGGCAAAGGCGGCAACCTGTACAGAGGATGGCTGTAATGCATACGTAAGTTGCTCAAGATGTGATTACACTACTTATGAGGCGATACCCGCAACGGGCCACACCGAAGTAATCGATGCGGCAGTAGCTGCAACATGTACAGAAACAGGTCTTACAGAAGGTAAGCACTGTTCCGTATGTGAGAAGGTTCTCGTAGCTCAGACAATAGTCGATGCTCTTGGACATACAGCTGGTAATACAGTTGTAGAAAATAATGTAGAGCCTGATTGTACAAATACAGGTTCTTACGATACAGTAGTTTACTGTACATTATGTAACGTTGAACTCTCTAGAGAAACAACAACAGTTGATGCACTCGGTCATACCGAAGTGATCGACGCAGCAGTAGCTCCCACATGTACAGAGACAGGTCTTACAGAAGGTAAGCACTGCTCCGTATGTAATGAGATTATCGTAGCACAGGAAACAGTAGCAGCTCTCGGTCATACCGAAGTTGTTGACGCAGCTAAGGCGCCCACATGTACAGAGACAGGTCTTACAGAAGGAAAGCACTGTTCAGTATGTGAAGAAGTTATCGTAGCGCAGAACGTAGTTGACGCTCTTGGTCATACAGAGGAAGAGATCCCTGCGGTAGAGGCTACTTGTACAGAGGTGGGATGGAACACATACGTAATGTGCACAGTATGTGATTACACTACATATGAAGAGATTCCCGCGCTTGGACATGACACGGAAGTTATTGCGGCAATAGATGCAACGTGTACTCAAAGCGGAACTACCGCCGGCGAAAAATGTAAGGTTTGCGGCGACGTTATTGTTCCTACAACAGAGATTTCTGCGACAGGACACACTGAAGAGAAGATACCTGCGATCGCAGCTACATGTACCGATAGTGGAGGTACAGAAGGGAAGAAGTGTTCTGTTTGTGGCGAAATAACAGTAGTTCAAACGGAGATCGCTCCTCTTGGACACAAATTTGACAGTGATACAGATGAGGAATGTAATACTTGTGGATATAAGCGCGAGATAACCACAGAAGCTCCTACGGACGGTTCTGCAGAGACTCCCACATCCAATAATCAAAATGGCTCTGATAACGCACAGTCAACAGACGAAGGCAATGGCGGTTGCGGATCATCGGTCGGAATTGGACTTATTGGCCTTACAACTGCTATGGCAGCAGGATATGTATTCTCTAAGAAGAGAAGATAAAAAAACAGAAAAAAGTTTTAGCGGTGTGTTCTTTTGAACACACCGCTTTGTACAAAAAAGCGAGGACACCGAAGTGTCCTCGCAATTTTTTATTGTTTTATAAAGTTGACTAAGTTAAAATCAGTCTTCCTTCTTCTTAAAGCATACTGCTCCTGCAAGTGTGATGCTTCCGAGAATTGCAAGTGCGCTGAATCCAACAACGGATCCACAACCCTTCTTTTCTTCCTTCTTGCCGTCGTCTGCAGGCTTGTCGTTTCCGGAATTGCCGGAATTATTGCTGTTGTTATTGTTGCTTTCTTCCTTAGTTTCGCCACATACTGTGCACTTGTTGTTTTCAAACTTATGACCTGTTGCGGGAGCAACCTCGCCGTTACATACTGTACATACCTGTGCTGTTGTACATGTTGCCTCTGCACCGGGTGTGTGCTCAAGAGCTGCTACAAGCTCTGCGTTACATACTGTACATGTCTGAGCTGCTGCACATGTTGCCTCTTCACCGGGTGTATGGCCGAGAGCTGCTACGAGTTCTGCGTTACATACTGTACATGTCTGAGCTGTTGTACATGTTGCCTCTATACCTGCTGTGTGACCTGTTGCTGCTGCGAGTTCTGCGTTACATACTGTACATGTCTGTGCAGTTGTGCATGTTGCCGCTGCACCGGGCTTGTGACCGTAAGATTCCACAAGAACGGTCTCACATACTGTACATACCTGAGCTGTTGTACATGTTGGCGCTTCACCGGGTGTGTGACCCGTTGCGCCTGCAATCTCTGCATTACATACTGTACATACCTGTGCTGTTGTGCATGTTGCCTCTTCGCCGGGTGTGTGACCCTTTGCTGCTTCTATAACAATTTCACATACTGTACATGTCTGAGCTGTTGTACATGTCGCTTCTGCACCGGGGGTATGAGGAAGCTTTTCAATAGCTTCTGTTGCAATTGTTGTTCCACAGTCGTTACATGTCTGTACCTTTCTACCTGCAGCAGAACATGTGGGATCAACTGTCTGTGTCCATGTCGTTTCAGCGTGGTCACAACCGTATCCGCAAGCACATACCGCGCCGCTTGTGAGGTCGTGAGCTACCTTTTCTGTTGTTGCATCACAGTCTTCGCACTTCTGCCAGTGGCCTTCATCATCGTAATTGTATGCGACGCTCCAGTCGTGAGGAAGAATCTCTGTTACTGTCTGCTCCTTAACTACTTCGTTACATCTAGCACACTTAGAACCGTCCGAAAGACCTGTTTCGGTACATGTTGCAGCCTTGCCGGGAATAACTATTTCGTCGTGTCCAAGCGCGTCAATTACTGTCTGCTCCTTAACTACTTCGTTACATACGGAGCAAGTGCTTCCATCGGAAAGACCTGTTTCGGTACATGTTGCGGGCTTTCCTGCAACGGATACCTCCGTGTGTCCCTTAGCCGCAACAATTACCTTGCCACATACTGTACATACCTGTGCTGTTGTACATGTTGCCTCTGCACCGGGTGTACAATCCTGTACGGGAATAACCTCGGGATTTTTGATGATCTTTTCACAGTCGAGACACTTAATGCCCTCCGTAGAACCGATACCCTTGCAAGAAGCGGGAACTTCGGGAATAGTTTCTGTGTTTTCATGTGCGCAACCGGGGGCAACGTTCTCTACATAGGCTGCAGCGAAATCTTCAGCTGCGATATCGTCCTTGAAGAATCCTGCGTAGCAGAAATCAAAGTGGTTCTGACCGTCGTTTACGAGAATGAGGTTATTGAATACGAGCTGAACACTGTTGATTCTTCCGTTCCAGTCGGGAGTGAAATCGGGATCATCCATATAGAAGATGAAGAGCTTGTAATGATGTCCGTCGTCACCAATCCATGACGCTGTCATAGATTCATTGCTATAAAAGTGTTCATCGTCAGCTCCGAGGATGCTTCCTGCACAGTAGTACATGCTGAGTGTTTCTTCTTCGTAGCATTCATTTTCACCGGGAGCAAATACGCAGCTGCAATAGTCTCTGAGGAGGACTGCTACGTACGGGAAGTCCGCTGCCTCGTAAGAAATTGCGTTTTTGGGTAATATTGTTATACTTACTGCATTGGTTGTTTTAGGATAAATCGAGAACGTGTTATCACTGTTCAAGTTGTAATCAAGATTGAGAGTGGAGGGGAGCTTGCCGGCTTTTTTGTAATCATCGTTTGCATTAGCACCGTCGAAGTAAAGTGCGGGCTGATCGTCTTCAATTGTGGAGGAATCGATCATTTCACCGATAGGCTCAGGAGTACCTGTAGCCTCACCTGCATCTGTACCTGTGGGTGTTTCGCCATTGAATTCAATGATGGTGCAACGAGTTGTGCAGTCACTCTTGGAACCGAGAACGGAGAAGCCGATGTATGCCATACCGTCAGCGAAACGGTACTTGAAGTACTGGTCAACAACCGCCTGAGTTACAGGAACTCCGCAAATATTCATTCCGTACAGGTTGGTGTTTGCATCATAAGTAATCTCCATAGTCAAAATGAAATCACCGTTTTCATCCTGCTCGGGAGGATTGTTTGCAAGATCGTTACCGAAGTCGATAAGATTGGACACCATGGGGGCAGATGCGCTACCAGGCTGAAGAGCTCCGGGAGTGGAGGTGTTGTAGTAAGATTGGTCAGAGATAAATGACTGGCTCTGTGTCCAGGAGATCTTACCTGTACGGCTTACTGTGCCACGCAAAAGTCCAAATACACCCTGGCCGAATGTTCCTGATGCATTTCCCTGAGCTACAACGGGGCTGTCCCAAACAGAGAAGCTGAGCCACCAGTCTCCACCGTAAGCAAAATCGTCCATTCTGACTTTCATGGTTATGCCTTCCTGGAGGTTATGCTTTTCCTTGGACATTATGTTAAAGCGCTGTCCTGCGGGGGCCTTGAATTCTGCTGAAGCAAAAAATCCGTCCTCGTTGTATCCGTATCCGGGAACGATAGCGTTTTCAGGGACTATGGAATAGTCGAGATTTCCGTCCTCATCCCTGTACATTCCTGCGTCGGAATAAACTTTCCAGTCGCCGCCGTTTTCTGTTGATGTGCTTATTACTTCATCGTCAGCAGCTGCGGGAGTAACTGCGATGGCAATAAGTGCTGAAAGGATCATTACAGCAACAAGTGCTGTACAAAGAAATCTTTTCATGTTTTTCTCCTTATAAATAGTTTTTTTGGCGCGTTGTGCGTTCGGCGCCAATCATGTATATTATAGCATATAAGGTAACTTATGTCAACATTAAAATTGTAAAAAAAGACCAAAAAACAGATTTAACAGTACGAAATCTGCTTTTGGTCTTTGAAGGTTTATACTTCCAAAGCTTCTCCCAAGGGGAGTGAAAGTATGTATGTTTTTTGGGGCTTTTTTCCGAATATCTTTTCTATAGCCAATGAGTATTCGTTAAGCTGTGATTTGTGCATGCATCGAAGTCTTTTGCGCAGAAGCTCGGGATCTTGTTTTTCTTCGGGATATATTCTGTCGGTCTTATAATCGCAAAGATATATCGAGCCGTCGCTGTTTTCGATAAGCAGGTCGATAGAACCCTGGACGTAAACGGTGGTATCTTTTATGATATCGGATAGTTGCTTGTTTTGCGTAAATTCCGATGCAGGCTTGGAAATTCCGAATTTGAACTCTCTGCGCACGTTCTGAGCGTTGAGAATGATTCCGAATATATTGCTTTTCAAAAAGCCCTCAAGCTGTCTTTTGTCAAGAATATCTGCCGTTGAGTGTGAAATAAAGCCCCGATCAAGCAATCTTGAAATTTCGCTGTCTACTCCGTTTTCTTTCATGTTTTTGTAATCGCAGTACTGCAGGAAAAGATGCATTGCTACGCCTTTGTCTGCCGCGGTTATCTTTTTCGTTATATGTTCAAAATACGTAATATCTGTGGGCCGCGAGCGCATGAGCTCTATTCTGTTTTTCAAATTCTTCGACAACTCATCATCCAATGTATCAAAGGCCGTGTTGCTGTCGGTTTCCTGTGAAAAAAACGCGCGTGTGAAGCCTGCAAGGCTTTCATCGAGCATAGATGGAGATGCCTTTGATGCCGCTATGTTTGAAGGAATGGCGGAAAGTATCATTTCATCAGGGCTTCCTGAAGGCGGGGTGAGAATCAGCTCGGAGTAATTTGAGTGCGCGCTGTTTTCGGGACAGGAACCGCTGACGTCCTCACTGTAAATGGGCTGAGCGAGAGGTGTATTGTTGAATACGGAATGAAGTGTTACGGTATAAGTTGACTTGTCGTGTTCTGTGAAAAGTCCACCCACGATCCAACCAAGAAGGGAAGGCTGAGATGCAGTGGAGACGTCGGAAATACCGTACAGACGGAATTTATCAAAGAAAGTTTCAAATTTAGATTTTCCACCGACAGTACCGAAAATATACAGCCTTTCTTCCGCGCGCGTCATGGCGACGTACAGAATACGCATCTCCTCCTCTTTAGCCTTGCTTGAAAGATCTGCTGCCAAGACTCTGTGAATGATGCAGTCGTTTTTCAGAATGTTTATGTTGTCCTCAACTCTTGAGGGCATGTGCATTCCCACGCAAAATTCTTTGTCATAAAGAAGAGATTTTTGATATTCCTTTACGTTGAATTCTCCGCCAAAGCCATAAAGAATGCAAGTGTTATACTGAAGGCCCTTGGAGTAATGTACGGTTATTATGTTCACCGCGTTTTGAATAGGCTGTACCTCTCCGCTGACATTCGAATGTTCTGCAATATCGGCAAAATATGAGTTGAAGCCTGACAACCCGTTCCAAAAGCTCTTGGTGTATTTGCATGCGTAATCGTACATGAATCTGAAGGCATCGCCTTCTGTGAAGCTGCCGAAAACATCGTCTGCAGTAAGAAACTTGAGAAATTTATCTACTGAAAGCTTTACTGACATTGATCTCAGATAGCACAGTTTTTTGACGATTTCACGGCATTTTGCGCTCAGCAGAGTATCAAGCGGATCACCTATACCGCTTTCTCCGTATTGACAAATCGCGTCATAAAGCGACAGACTTTTATCGGCATGTTTCCTAACGGTAACCGTCTCTCCGATTGAAAATCTCAAATGTTCGGGCAGAAGTTCGCACGACAGGACACTGCACAAGGGAATGTCATTTCTGGGATTATCGATTATAGTGCACAGCTCTCTCAAAAGCACCATTTCGCGGCTTTGCAGAAGCTCGCTTTTTGATGCTACAAGGTATTCTATGCCAAGTGCGCGTAACGCGGAAGTTATTTCGGGTATGGCATCCTTTTTTCTTACAAGAATGGCAATATCCGAGGGGGCTATGGGCGCGCCGTTGCTTTTTTTGCCGTTTTGAATAAGCTCGGCTATGGTGTTGGCGGCAACTACTGCTTCTTCGCATAACCCGCTGCCGTTTTGTGAATCGTCCGCTTTAAGATAATCTTTGGCGGTATCCGTGACAAAAGCATGGGGGAGATTTTGCTTTGCGGTCCATGGGTCTCCCTTGGCGAAAATGTTTACGGACACCTTGGGACAGGTATATTCCTCGTGACATTTTTTGGTAAATACCAGATCATCCTCGTCCTTATATCCTATGCTGTTTTTGCAGGACTTGAACATGGGGGAGCATATCGTATTTGAAAATTTTATGACATTTTCATCACTTCGGAAATTGTTGGACATGAATATGGTAAAGCCTTGCGGATTTTTCTCATATTCCTTTCCGTATGGAGTGTATGTGCTTCTGTAATTGGAGAAGAATGTTGGCTCTGCATCACGGAATCCGTAAATGCTCTGCTTAATATCTCCCACCATAAATCTGTTGTTTTTACCGATAAGCTCAAATATCTTGTCCTGTATCTCGTTTACGTCCTGATATTCGTCAATATATATTTCATCGTATGAATCAGAAATATTTTTCGCTGCCTCGGTAGGAGTTCCGTCCGAGTTTTGCAAAAGCGCCATCATGTATCTTGGCATATCCGAAAAATCATATATGCCGAGATCTTTTTTTGTTGACATCAGCTTTTTGTCAAAATCCGACAGCAAAGTATAAAGTACAGACGTGATCTGCGCGGTCTTTATGTAGGAGTCGGATATATCCTTGGGTGAAATACCAAAATATTTGTCCGTGATGTTTTTGATCTGCTTTTTGATATCGTCACGCGCTGCGCGTAGCATTTCGCTTGTGTGGCTTTTTTGATGTGCCTTGAGAGTTCCGATTTTTTGAGAAGGAAATCGGGACAACGCCTCTCCGAGAGCATCATATCCATTTTGTACGGTCTTCTCTATGGAGAGAAGCTCTGATATGTCTGCCTCAAATGTAGGAAGATATTTTTCGCGGAGCAGGTCATCCTCGTTCATAACGTCTCTATGGTGTTCAACAAACGAAACTGCACCGGCAATGGTCTTCTTTAGCTCGTTTATCACGAAAAGCCCTTCCTTGGTCTCCAAAAAATCTTTCTCTGAATCCGCGCTCAGACGTTGCGAAAAATCCGAGAGCAGATCGACGCCTTTTGGGGTGGTTATGAGCTTTCCGTGGAGCCTCAGAAGATAAGGAATAGTATCCGATGAGTCCTTTACCGTGGTAGTAAGCAGGGCAAAAAGCTCGGTAAGAGGGGAATTATCATCTATATCGGAGAGCTTGCCACTGCGGCATATTCCGTATTTTTCGTACAGAGAGTCCATGACCTCTGCCATTATATTATGGGAAAGCGCGGTTACTTCCGCTTCGTCAGCAATACGCATGGAAACGGGGAGACCGAGCTTTTCAAAATTTTCGCGAACGGGGCGTGACAAAAATGAATCTATTGTACAAATGTCTGCGCCGCCGAGCTTTAAAAGTTGATTCTGAAGGTGAGTATTGTCGGGATTTTGCGCTATTGCGTCCATGAGTGCCGAGGATATTCTGCTTTTAAGCTCGCCTGCCGCGGCGCGTGTAAAGGTGACTACCAAAATGCGGGATATATCTGCATTTTTTTCGAGAATGTTTTTTATTATTCTTTGTGTCAGGGTGTAAGTTTTACCTGAACCTGCCGCTGCGCTGACAAGCACATTGTTTCCGCTTATTTCAAGCGCCTGCTGTTGTGCGGGTGTAAATGCCATTTTTGCAGTCTCCTTTCTTTAATATTTTGATTTGCACGCTACGGGACAAGATGAGCGCACGGGGCAAAATCTACAGCTTTCAGCCGAGGGGGAACGTCTGATGTTTCCTGAGAATATCTGTGTTCCCGTTTCTTTGACGGTGTTTATCAGAATATCCCTCATCTCATCCATTTCTTCCTTGGACAAAAGCTCCGGGCAGGGAGCGGAACTATCTTTTTGAGCCGCTTTTTCTGCCGCAGTGCTTATAAAGCTGAAATCGAGATTTTTGTTTGTAGCCGTTAAAATATCCGGATGATCGTATATCATGCCGCTTCTTGCTATAGAAATATCCCCTTTGGTTTCAACAGCCGAAACGTAGAGAGAGGCGCAGGGAAGTATTTTTTTAGCTCCCACGTAGGCAGAAATATTCTTTTCATCGGATGCGGCAAACAGGTATGCAGGGAGCTGGAGGTCTGCTCCGGATATAACCTTTTCGGCATCAAACGACACAGCGCCTGTTTTATAGTCTATTACTCGGATATACGTAACGCCGTCTTTTTCATACGTATCTATGCGGTCTGCGTTGCCGCCGAGATAAACCGTGGGGGCGCCCTGGATATCATCAAGAGAAATTTCCAAGGATCTTAGACTGTCAGATCCGCGAGCGGATATCTTTTTTTCAAACGAGTGTATCCTGAATTCTGAATTTTCAAATTCTTCAAAAATGTTTTTTGCCATGAGAAAAGCCATGTTTCGAAGGTTTGAAAACGCATACATAAGCGCAGGAGTTCTTGGACACTGTATTGCGTCAATATAGCAATTTACCCATTTGTCCGTAGCCTCAAGGACTTGATCCGATGACAAATTGCCAAGCTGTCCGTTTGACGTTACGTTTTCCTCTAAAATTTTTTGGAGCACGTAGTGGATCAACCTGCCTGATTCCGACAGACTCAGCTTGGCGTTTGTACGCTCTCGCAGATCCAATACACTATTGCTCCAGAAAAGCATGGGACAGCGAACAAAACTTTGAATTTTGGATTTTGACAGATAAAGCTCATTTCCAAAAACCGAACGTACAACGTCAGGTGAAATGGTTTCACAGTGTTCATTGTCACATCCGAAAAATTCTGCCTTGTGCGCCTCAAGCAACGCGGCATCCTGCGCATTTTTCTGTGATTGAGCAAGTTTATGTACTGCTTTAGCGTTGAATTCTTCTACTGTGATATCAAACAGAGACAAAAGCCTTCTCCACGGAGCAGACGGAGCTTTTGAACCTCCGCATATGCCTGAGGAATATGTTGTTACTATAAGCTTTTCGGAAGGCTTTGAAAGCGCGCGGTAGACGTAGAAAAGCTCATCAGACATAAGTCTTTGGCGACGCGCCTTGAATGTGAGCCCAAGATCTTCAAGGCTTTCCTTATCGTTATCGCACAAAAGACCTCCGTCGCCGGGCACGGAGGGGAAAACTCCTTCGCACATTTCCATTACTATGGCTGTTTTTATGCCTTCAACTCTCAGCGTAGCGGCAGAGCCTACAGTTACGAATTCTCTGGTTGAGGGAACGGAAGAGATATCGGTATGAGACAACATTATCTCTATGGCGGTTATAAAATCATCGGTGGAAAGCTTGGTGTCCTTCATCACCGTATAAATGTCCGAAAGCGAGGACAGCAGATGGTCGTATACTCTTAGTATCTCGCCCGCTTGTTTTATGTTGCCGAGTGATAGCTCAAGCTCCGCAAGATCCGAGAGACGCTCTGGAAGCTGATGATGCTCCATGTAAGAAAGAAGCGCGCCGATAAGCTCTGCGGTGTTTTGTCCCGCTGCAGAGAATTTTACTCTTAATTCATTCAGTGGTGTTATAAGCTGAGCGCGAACCCTGTTTGCTGCCGAAAGAATTTTTTTGCTTCGCTCATTTGTGTCTGTCACATATCCCGACGGGTTCATGTTCCATACGGGGGAGAGAAATGCTTTTCCCTGAATATCCCAAGTAAGACAGTATTCCTCAAAAAGGTCCGCATCCTCGTTTTCTATTCCGCATAAGCCCGTTTTTAAAAGGGTCAGAACATCGCTCAGGCGGTAGTTGCGGGATATGCATCTCAAAGACGCAAGAATAAATCTTGCGGCAGGAGTGGCTGTAAGTTGCGCCTTTTCGGATATGAAATAAGGGATATTGTACTTTGAAAAGATCGCGTCGATAACTCCCGAGCGTTCCTCGGGATGACGAAGTATAACGGCTATCTGAGAATATTTTGTGCCGTTTTTGTGAGCTTGAAGTATTTTAAGCGCGGCGCACTCCGTTTCCTCATATTCATTAGAGCAACTGACAAGCTCTATATCGCCGGGCATTTTATCAGATGAACAGTTGAGAGTTTGCTTGCTTGCCGAAAAATCCCACAGATGCTTTTCGAGCAATTTAAGCTGAGGGCTGTGTGTGCGTGTGTTTCCGTTAAGCGTAATATCGTCAAATTCTTTGCCGCTTTCTCTTGCGGCGCGAGTAAGACGTTTGACGGTATCCGATACGCTTTCGGTGTGAGGTGCCTTGAAGCCTCTGGCGGGAGAGCATACAGATATGCACATATTATCCGCCTGTTTCATGATCTGCGAAAGTATCCTGTGCTGTATTCCCGTAAAGTCGGTAAATGAATCCACAAATACAGTCGAGCTTTCAAAAAAATTATGTTTTGAGAGTGTGTCGCACAGCCTCTCAAGCTTGTCCTCAAACATTACTGCTTGCTTGCCGAGCAATGCTTCAAGACTGTCATTATACGCCTGTGTAAGCGCGCTTATATCCGACAGCTTATTTTTTAAGTCGGGGCGCATTTCCAAATCAAGTATGCACTCAATTTTGTCGCTATGTATTGAATTTGCCTTTAATTCGTCTGCTGTCTGAAGCATAAGGTCGGCAAATTCGGGACTTGGCGGTGTAGATCCGTATTCCAAAAGAACAGGGGAGAGCTCTTTGATGCTTTTCCACATGATAAGGCTTCGCATGCCGGAGGATATCGGTGTGTATGCTCTGCCGCCGTAACGGTCAAAAACCATGTCGCACATGCGAGAAAAGCTTATTACCTTAAAGTACAGCCCGGCTTGCGCAGGCATATCTGCGAGCATATGTTCAGCCGTAAAAAGCTGTTGGTCGGGAACGAGCAGATATGTAGTTTTTTTCGCTTGTACGGATTCTTTGATTTTCTTTACAATATACTCGGTCTTGCCGCTTCCCGAACATCCGAAAAGTATATTTATCATGCCTGTCCCCCTTTCTTTTTTGATTCTGTGAGGCTGAGATTCCTGAGTACTGTTTCTTTTTTTCTCCACGAATATGCACGGGCAGAGAATTCCTTGTCACTCATGCCTTCAACAAGCTGAATGGAAAGATCCTCGGTTCTGTCTGTTTTGAAAAAATCTATAGGTGTGTATATGGTGTTGTTTGCTATTGCCGCCAGCGTATGAGGACAGCATTCCTGACATATATCGCATCCCCATGCGCTTGAATACTTCTTGATATGATTTTGTTGTTCCTCAGTCAACAAGCCTTTTTCCTGCGTTAATGCGGAAAGGCATATTCCTATGTCTTTTTTGGGGCATGCGGCTTTGCATATCCCGCAATTTTTGCAAAATGAAATAGCGTTTTTTTGTGTGACTTGGATGGGAAAGTCGGTTATCAGTTCACCGATGAAAACGTAAGAGGAATATTTGGGAGTGATGAGCAACCCATTCTTACCTATTATGCCCAGTCCTGCGAGCGCTGCGGCATGCACCTCGTCAATGGGAGATGAATCTGCAAAGCCTGCGAATTTGTATTCGGGAAATTCTTTTTGAAGCTGTGGAACGATCTCCGAAAAAAGCTCCGAAAAAAAGATGTGATAATCCTTACTTTTGGCGTATGCGGAGATATTTGTTTTATCCGCATTTACGAAATACGGAACAGTGAAAACATAGGCAAAAATATCCCTATCGGCACTAAATCCACACGCATCCAGCTTGCGCTCCAGTATGATCTTACAGTCTGAAAGACGAACGGCTGCAGCATCGGCAATATTATATTTTGCAAGCATTGATTTCAGGCGCGCGCAGAGATCCATATCCGTTTCCTTTCCGTGGAAATATTATTTATTACATTATAACAGAAAATTTGTCTAAAAACAAGAATCTTTTTAATTATTCAATGACTTTTTAATTGTTCGTCATTAAATCGTCACAAATTTTGAATATAATGGAGTTAACTCATATACAAGGAGTACATTTATGAACGATTTTCAAAATAACGACCGAGATAACGTCGGCGATAATTACAATAGAGAGTACGGACAGGATATAGGCGGAGAGTATTCATACAGCTATACGCCAAAAAACACACCGCCTCAACCCACAAAGGGCATATTCAGAAAATATGTGTTTTGGTCTGTTGTAGCAATAATTCTTGCGTTGCTGATCGTCTGTTCGGGTATAGTGATGGGATCTCTTGTGGTAAAGTCTTTGATAAACAACAGTTCAGACGAAGCACCGCAAAAATTTTCACATGAAAACGTGATCATAGACGACGCGGATCCGGAAAATGAAAGCTCCGGCAAGCAAGACGGTATTGCCGAGAGCACGCAGGAGATATTGATACCGAAGCCTCTGTCTCAAAATCAGAACGGTCTAACCAGCGCAGGTCAGCCGTATAATTCCATTACCGAGGTGTATGGGGCAGTATCCGATAGTGTGGTGGAGATAACTACCGAGGTGGTTCAGAACAGCGCATGGATGGGACAGTATGTTTCTACAGGCGCGGGCAGCGGAGTTATTATACACGCTGACGGATATATCGTTACAAATCATCACGTCATAGACGGTGCGAATAACGTGACTGTCACTTTGAAAAACGGCAATATGTACAAGGCAAGTTTTATCGGAACGGATGAGAAAAACGATATAGCTGTAATAAAGATAGAAGCCGACGAGCAGCTTTCTGTAGCAGTCATGGGGTGCAGTAACGATCTTGTTGTCGGCGAAGACGTTATAGCTATAGGAAATCCCCTGGGATCACTTGGAGGTACCGTAACAGAGGGAATTATAAGCGCCACAGAGCGTCATATCAGCATAAACGGTGAAGATATGGTCCTTTTGCAGACAAGTGCTGCCATAAATCCCGGAAATTCCGGCGGCGGTCTGTTCAATATGGCGGGACAGCTTATAGGAGTGGTGAATGCCAAAGCGGCAGGAGAGGATATTGAAGGATTGGGATTTGCCGTACCGATAGACACGGCACACCCTATAGTAAGTGATTTAATAAATTACGGATACGTGCGCGGCAGAGTGGATCACGGAATTACCGCGGTTGACGTAACCTCGGACAATCTTTTCTATTACACGAGATACGGAATTACCCAGGTCGGAGTAATCGTTATTGAATCGTTGTACTGTGATGAGTTGCTTTTCGGCGATAGGATAATTGCTTTGAACGGTATTCAAATAGATCTGGCGTCCGACATGGAGGACGTTTTTGAGGAATTTGAGGTCGGAGATACCGTGACTGTAAAAATTATGAGAAACGGAGAGAGCTTTGAGACCGAGACGGTACTCAAAGAGAAGGTCCCGGGTTACACAGACATGAAATGATCCCAAGCGGATTTACAATTTGAGCCGCTTTACTACGGAGGAGGAACAGCTATGTATCAGATACTTGTGGTTGACGACGAGGCGAGAATTCGCTCGATAATCAAAAAATACGCGGAGTTTGAAGGGCATATAGTCACCGAAGCGGGTGACGGTATGGAGGCGGTAAGACTTTGCCGCAAAGAGAGTTATGACATTATTATCATGGACATCATGATGCCGGAGCTTGACGGATTTTCAGCATGCAGAGAGATACGGAAAATATCACAGACACCCATAATAATGCTTTCCGCGCGCGGAGAAGAATATGACCGTATAAACGGCTTTGAGCTTGGTATAGACGACTATGTTGTCAAGCCTTTTTCTCCCAAGGAGCTCATGCTCAGAATAGGCGCTGTCATGAAACGTGTAGCGTCAGGTTCTGCGGCAGGCGCTGCGGTGCAGAAAAAGCAAAACGTTATAATAGAGCTTGACGGCGGCGGACTGAAAGCAGACGTTACGGCGCGTATAGTTTACATAAACGGTCAGAGAGTGGACATGTCGCCGAAGGAATACGACCTGTTCTTTTACATGCTTGATAACCGTAACGTCGCGCTTTCCAGAGAAAAGCTTATAAGCGAGGTCTGGGGATACGATTTTTACGGTGATGCGAGAACGCTTGATACTCACATAAAGCTTTTGAGAAAAAGTCTCGGTGAGTATAGCAGATACATAGTTACACTCAGAGGCGTAGGTTACAGATTTGAAGGCGAAGCCTGATGCATTGACATTAATAAGGAGAAGGATATGAGAAAGGACAAAAACAATCCGTCCGAAACATACCGAAAAAAATATAGCCGCCGTGAGCCGGGTATCTCATGGCGGTTGTTTGGCATTTTGCTTATTTTCACGGCTTTTATTTTGGTAGTTATCTGGATATTCCAGGTTGCCTTGCTGAACATTTTTACGAGCAGACCAAAATGGAGGAATTCAGTGCCACCGCGGAGTTACTGTCCTCGCATCTCGACGATGAAAAAAAGCTTAACGCAGAGGCGATAAAGCTTTCTTCAAGATACGATGAATGTATTCGCATACTAACAGTAAAAGACGGAGAAGGGCGTGAGCTTGTGCACAATATATGTACTACGCAGTCATGTATCCTGCACAACCTCGATAGCCGAGCAAAGCTTTTGGAATACTGCAACAAAGCACTTGCGTCGGAGGACGGGGTATATATCGATAAAATAACCGACAATGATAACTCATCTCGCAGACGCGGCACGGTGTACGTCAGCGCTCAAGAAAGGGATGGCGAGTTGTATTTTATAATGCTTAACTCCGAGCATATTCCGCACAATGCGACCGTAGATACGCTTGAATTGCAGTTCGGCTGGATATCCTTTGTTTTGTTTATATCTGCATTCGTACTTGCCCTGATAATCTCCAGAAGTGTGTGCAGACCGCTAAAAGAGATGGGTGAATCTGCAGAGCGACTTGCCAAGGGGGATTACAAAGCACATTTTAAGGGTGGAAACTATCGCGAGGCTCAGGAGCTTGCAGATGCGCTCAATTACGCCGCCGAAGAACTTTCGCGAGTTGACAGATTGCAAAAGGAACTTGTGTCGAACATTTCGCACGACCTCAGAACCCCGCTTACTATGATAAAGGGTTACGGTGAGGTTATGAGAGATATTCCCGAAGAAAATACCCCCGAAAACATTCAGGTAATAATAGATGAAACCGAGAGACTTAATGAGCTTGTAAACGATATGCTGGATATATCCAGAATTCAGTCGGGTGTGAGAAGGCCCGATAGGGAGATATTTAACCTCACACAGACTGTAAAAGAAGTCATGTCAAGATACGTAAAGCTTACCGAGCATGACGGCTACAATATAATTTTTGATTTTGACAGGGAAATATACGTCAACGCCGACAGAACCATGATACTTCAGGCGATATATAACCTGGTAAATAACGCAATCAACTATACGGGTGACGATAAATACGTAAAAATATCCCAAATACACTTGGATGGACGCGTAAGAATATCCGTCACCGATACGGGCGAGGGAATTGCCAAAGAAGATATGCCTCTCGTTTGGGACAGATACTACAAGGTCGATAAGGTACACAAGAGAGCGAGAGTGGGAACGGGACTTGGACTGTCCATAGTTAAAGGCGTTCTCGAAGCCCATAATGCTGCATACGGACTTAACAGTAAGCTCGGTGAGGGTTCTACGTTCTGGTTTGAGCTTGACGTAGAGAAATGCGAGTTCGTTGCGCTTGAATAATAAAAATTTTGAGATACTATTGAATTTTATCTGAAACAGTGGTATAATTATGCGGTGTGACTTTGATGCATGAAGGGAGAGAGTATTTTGATGGGTGAAAATACAGCAGTAAAGAAGATACTCAGATGCCCTGTGTGCGGCGAGGACATGTATGCCTCAGAAGGCAACAAGAGCTTGTTTTGCTACGGGCAAAAGAGGCATTGTTTTGACTTTTCCGCAGACGGATATATCAACCTTTCGCGTCAGGGAACGGGAGATTCCAAGCAAGCGGTAAACGCAAGAAAGCTGTTTTTGTCAAAGGATTATTATCTTCCTGCGGCAGAAAAAATATGTGAAACTGTTCGCAGATACGTCGGAGAGGATGCGGTAGTTCTTGACGCGGGATGCGGAGAAGGATATTATACCAATAAGCTTGCGAAAAATTGCGCTGATGTATTGGGCTTTGACCTTTCGAAATTCGGGGTGAGCGCGGCGGCGAAGGCGGCAAAGCGCGAGGGAATGACAAATGCGTTTTATGCTACGGCGAGTGTATTTGAATTGCCGGTCAAGGATAGTTCGGTGGATTGCGTTGTGAACATTTTTGCGCCCTGCGCCGAGCAGGAATATATGAGAGTGCTAAAACCCGGCGGAGTGCTTTTAGTAGTCGGTGCGGGTAAGGATCACCTTATGGGGCTCAAGCGCGTACTTTACGAGAGCACGTATGAAAACAAGGAAAGAGCAGACCTTCCCGTAGCTGCAGAGCTGTGCGAGAAGATAAATGAAAGCTTTGAGATAACCGTATGCGGCAGAGAAGAGCTTGACGCTCTGTTTTCGATGACGCCGTATTATTGGCGCACATCCGAGAGTGACAAGGAAAAGCTTTTGGCGATAGACATTTTAACAACAGAGACAGAATTTGAAATTTACGTTTACCGCAAGGTATAGGTGCGGCAAGGAAGGATAAAAAATGAAATTTTCGCTTTGTATTCCCATGTATAACGAACAGGCTATAATACGCGAGAGCGCACAGGCTTTGTCGGACTACATGTCGGAAAACTTCGATGATTATGAAATAATTTTTTCCAATGACGGATCTACAGACAGTTGCGGAGATATAGTAAAGCAAATGCAGCTTCCGAACGTCCGGGTAATAGAAAATGCGCAAAACATGGGCAAAGGCTATGCGGTTCGCGCTGCTATGCTTGCCGCAGAGGGAGACGTTGTGATGTTTACAGATGCGGACCTCGCGTACGGAACAGACGTCATTTGCCAGGTGCGTGATACTTTTGAAAGCCAACCTGAGACAAAGGTGCTTATAGGCTCGCGCAACCTCTCAAAAGACGGATACGAGGGTTATACGTTTATAAGACGAATAGCCTCAAAGACATATATAAGAGTTCTTTGTGCGGTTGGCGGATTTAAGCTTTCGGATTCTCAATGCGGATGCAAGGCTTTTTCGGGGGATGCGGCAAAGGCTATTTTCAGTCGATGCGAAGTGAACAGATTTGCGTTTGATTTTGAATGTATTTTGTGGGCGTCAAAGCTTGGCATGAACATTCAGGAAATGCCCGTAAAAGTCATAAATCATCGCGAATCCAAGGTGAGCGTCGTAAAGGACGCAATAAAAATGCTCCGTGACGTTTCGAAGATGAAAAAGAGGATAAAGAACGTAGAAATTTAATATAGAAAAGCCGCACGGATTTCCGTGCGGCTTTGTGTTTATAAGTTGTGTTATTTTTCATGCCATACAGCTAATACTTTTCCCGTGTCACCTTCCATAATGATGTGTGCTACACCGCCTTTTGCGTTAGATTTCATGGAACCTGTCACCAACCAAACATCACTTTTCTCATCATAGAATACTTGATACGGCTTTTCTTTTTTTATGTTTTTTCCGTATAGCTTTAACCAAACAGTTTCTGCTTTTTTTGTAGCCCCTCTAGCATTTGAGATGCTGCCAACGTTCTCATCTGATGAGAAGTTTTCGATATAGTATTGGTAATCTTGTGTTTGAAAGCTTTTCACTTTTGGAAAATTGATTTTAATAACCGCTATAATAATTCCACAAACGAGAATTATTGCTACAAGTACTAGCACAAGAACAACAATCTTTTTCTTCTGCATGATTGTCTCCTAACGACATAGTATGTTCGGTATGTTGCTACCGCTTGAAAGTCATTTATCGCCCTTTTTTCTTTGGCCTCGCAATTTTAGCCCTTTTTGCGTATTTAGCTTTTTTGGCTTTTTTTAAGATCAACACTCCTGTGTGTTTATCTATTCGTGCGTATTTTTTGATTTTTTTGTTTTTCTTTTTGACCTTTTTGGGATCGGGGGCGCTGTGCAGTATCTTGTTTATCTTGGAAAGTGTGCGTGCCACCTGTTCAAGCTTGTCCAGAGCGTTGTAAATCTTACCGTTGCTTGATGTTTTTGACGCTTTGGGGCTTGTCTTTACCTTATACACGGTAACAACACGTTTGGAGTTGCCGTTCTTTTTCATTTTTTTATTCATCAAAGATTACCGAGTCGAGACTTATCCTCAGGGATGAGACGTTTGATAGCGTCTATTGCTACCTTTATTGCAAGATCGGTGTCGTGTGTCTCGTCACTGTCTGTGTCAAGACCGGCCTCAAATCTCTCCTGATTCCATACCACAGAGAATACTGCGCCGCAACGAACACCAAGACATGCCGCAACAGTAAAGAGCGCGCCCGATTCCATTTCACTTGCGAGAACGCCAAGTCTTCTCCATGCTTCCCACTGGTACAGAAGCTTCTGACTTGTGGGCATGCGCTTGGGTGAGTGTTGACCGTAGAAGGAATCCTTTGCCTGAACTACACCTGTATGATTATGTGTACCGAGGGCTTTTGCAGCGCTCTTAAGCGCGAAGAGAACGTCACTGTCGGATACGGCAGGGAATTCTATGGGAGCGTATTCCAAAGATGTGCCGTCCTGGCGCACAGCGCCGGAGGCGATAACTACGTCTCCCGCTTTTACGTCGAGAGAAATACCTCCGCATGTTCCAACGCGAATAAAAGTATGCGCACCGCATGCCGCAAGCTCCTCCATGGCAATAGCTGCTGAGGGACCGCCGATGCCCGTAGAGCATACCGTTACAAGCTCTCCGTTGATATAGCCGTTATATATGTTGTATTCGCGATTGGTGGATACGTGATAAGCACCCTCAAAATAAGCAGCGATCTTCTCGCATCTGCCGGGATCTCCGGGAAGAATGCAGTATCTTCCAATGTCACCCTCGCCCACGTTTATGTGATATTGAATTTTCTTCGATTCCAACATAAAAAACCTCCGTCGAAAAATTCGATTTTTCCATATTTAACAATATTATAGCATGGACAAGAAAAAATTTCAACACTTTTATCAAAAAATTAATGTATATTGCGACAATAGGGGCAGAACAATAAAAATAAAACGGCAGGAAATTGTAATGGGAATTATCAATCTCAACTCTTCATTCATAGCATATGGAAACGCGGTAGGGGAGAAAGAACACGAAGGACCACTCTCGGACAGATTTGATATGCATGATAAAACGGACAGATTCGGACAAAAAACATGGGAAGAGGCAGAGGGTGAAATGCTCCGTCTCTCGCTCAATATTGCCCTTAACAAATGCGGACTTACTTTTGAAGATATCGACGCGCTGTTTGCGGGGGATCTTTTAAATCAATGCACAAGCTCTGCATACGGATTTCTCGGGTGCAACATACCTTATTTTGGAATATACGGCGCCTGCTCCACCTCTGCGGAGGGGATCATGCTTGCGTCGGTCATGACTACCAATAACGTATATAACATTTGCGCTGCGGCAACATCATCTCACAACTGCGCTGCCGAAAGACAGTACCGCACGCCTATAGAATACGGAGGGCAGCGTTCTCCTACCGCACAGTGGACGGTCACCGGAGCAGGCTCTTTTATCATAGGGGGATCCGGAGAGGGAAAGGTTAAAATAGCCCTCGGCATGCCGGGCAGAGTGATAGACGGCGGTGTGCGCGACGCGTCAAATATGGGCGCGGCTATGGCGCCGGCGGTGGCAGATACCTGTGTGCGCTTTTTTCGCGAGAGTAACACAAATCCCGCCGATTATGATCTCGTTCTTACCGGAGATCTGGGGCATGAAGGCGGAAAGATATTTCGCGAGCTTATGAAGATGGACGGATACTGTGTGGATGGAGTTTATAACGATTGCGGAATGATAATATTTGACAAAAACACGCAGGATACGCATGCGGGCGGTTCCGGATGCGGCTGCGCGGCAAGCGTGCTTTCGGCATATATTTTACCGGAAATGGAGAAGGGAAGGCTTAAAAACATTCTCTTTGTTGCGTCGGGAGCTATGATGAGTCCTGACAGCCTAAAACAAGGGCGGTCAATTCCTGCCATAGGACATCTTTTGAATTTCAAAGTATAGGAGGACGAGGATATGTTTGACGCAGCACAACTTTTAAGGGCGGTACTGTTTGGCGGCGGTCTTTGTGTTATCGCGCAAATATTGATAGACAAGACCAAGCTCACACCTGCCAGAATACTTGTTTTGTACGTTATCGTAGGCGTTTTGCTTGGTGCGGTGGGACTGTATGAGCCGTTTGCAAAATTTGCGGGGGCGGGAGCTACCGTTCCGCTTACGGGATTTGGATACAATATATCAAAGGGTATCAGGGAAGCGGTGGATAAGGATGGCATTGTCGGAATACTCAGCGGCAGCTTAACCGCCGCGGCGGTAGGAACTTCGGCAGCATTGCTTTTCGGTTATCTGGCAGCGCTGATATTCAGGGGAAACAGAAGAGGATAAAATCAGGTCAGCAAACCGCGAAGCTTTTCAAGCGCGCTTTTTTCAATGCGGCTCACGTATGAACGCGATATTCCGAGCTTTTCAGATATCTGCTTTTGCGTTTGTTCGGGAATTCCGTGCAGACCGTAGCGCATGACTATTATCTGACGCTCACGTTGTGTCAGCTTAGTCTCGACAAACCTCAGAGCCTTGTCGGTAAGTATCATTCTGTCCACTTCCTCCGCCATATTTTCGTCACTGCTGAGAACGTCTATGTAGGTCAGGGGATTGCCGTCTCTGTCAACGTCGATGGTGTCGTTGATAGAGACCTCGCATGCCCTTTTTTTCTGTGCGCGGAAGTTCATAAGTATCTCATTCTGAATACACTTTGATGCGTAAGTTGCAAACTTCGTTCCGTTGTCGCAGTTGAAGGAATCTACCGCTTTTACAAGCCCTATCGTACCTATTGATATTAAGTCCTCTTGATTTTTGGATGATGAATAATATTTTCTGACGATGTGGGATACAAGTCTGAGATTATGCAATATCAGAATTTGTCTTGCCTCCTCGTCCCCCTTGGATTTTCTTTGGAAATAAAGATTTTCTTCTTCTTTTGTCAAGGCGTTTGGAAAATTCTGCACGCTTCCTATCCCCAGAACAGGCTGAATAAGCTTTGCAAGTGTCGCGAGTATCAAAGTGAAGATTATCATGCCCGCAGTCTCCTTTCGGTAATAGTTTGTTAGCATATCTTATGTATGGCTTGCATGTACTTATCACGAAGGACAATCACGAAAAAATAAAATTTTTTGTGTCGGCTTTGGGAGAGATTTGTAAATAAATCGTAAAGGCGGCAAAATTATCTTGACAAAGGGCGGTGCGTGTAGTATAATTCAAGAGTCGCAATGCGAACACCGCATAAAAAATCGGGGGTGCTGAACGCATACACGCACAATCTAATGTGCTGATGGCCAAGGCTGAGACGGAAGGTTCCGAACCCTGGGAGCAGAGCTCCCGTACCTGATACGGATAATACCGGCGTAGGAAAGATGATATAAGTGATTTCCCTTATGAAATCGCAAAGAATTTGTCCACCGGAAGATTTTTCGTGCGGACAAATTTTTATTTTAAGGAGGAAATCACAATGAAGAAAAGAATTCTTTGTGTCACAGAGGGCGCGGTAATGATAGCATTGGCGTTTGTGCTTGAGCTGCTCTGTGTATGGCTAAACGCAGCAACGGGTGTCAGTGCGCTGTTACCCTTCGGTGGAACTATAACTGTCAGTATGCTTCCCATAGCGTACTACTCGTTCAGACGGGGAATAGGCTGGGGAGTGGGAGTAGGACTTATTTACTCGTTTCTCCAGATGATGCTCGGCTTTTATGTGCCGCCCGCAAATACGTGGTGGGCAGTAGCTCTTTGCGTATTGCTTGACTACGTTATCGCATTTTCCGTCGTCGGAATGGCGAATCTTTTCGTAAAGCCCTTTGGTAAGCACAGACTTGTCGGATACGGAGTCGGCGCGGTTGCGGTCTGCCTTATCCGCTTTGTTTGCAGCTTTTTGTCGGGTGTTATACTTTGGGGATCGTACGCTCCCGAAGGAATGAACGTGTGGCTGTACTCGCTGGTGTACAATGCATCGTATATGATACCCAATGCGATACTTACGGGTATTCTTGCGGTAGTTGTCTGCGCAGCCCTTGATCCTGTAACGCTGAAAAGAATGCAGAAAAAAGCAGAATGATAAAAGCTCCCTCGAAGCATCTTCGAGGGAGCTTTTATGTTGTTTTTTATAACGGCAGTCGTGCTTTTTATAACGTTGGTCATAAAAGTGAGAATTATATACAATATAAAAATAAAAAAAGTGTTGACATTATGTAGAGACAGTGATAAAATTATCGTGAAGACTTGTACTCTGAACCCGTAACAGAGCAAAAAATGGGATAATGTATTTGCGCTTGAACATAGGAGTACTTGTTTGAATTCAGTCCGCAAAAGAAAGTTTTGCGAAAAAAAGAAAAGGAGAAAAACCATGAAGAAAAGAAGAATTGCCATTATCGCGTTCATTCTCGCAGCAGTACTCACCATCAGCGTAGGTTACGCGGCACTTACACGTGATCTTAAGGTCGAAGGTAAAGCTAAGTCCACGCCCGACAACCTCAACGTTGTATTCAGCGCGTCTGAGCTTGTTCTTGCTGAGACAACCGATGGAGCCGAGGCTTCTTCCGCTGTAGGCGCTCCCGGCGACTTTGCTATCAGTATGACGGCAGCAAATCTCGTAAAGATTGGTGACAAGGTAGTAGCTAAGTACACAATCAAGAACAACAACGAGTATGACGTAACGCTTGCTGAGCCCACTATTTCCGAGACAGGCCATTCGGATTATTTTGAAGTTTCTACCGACTGGGGAACAGGAACATTCCTGCTTGAAGCGGGTAGGACGAAGGACGTTATTGTAACGGTTGAGCTTGTTGATTCTTCCGCTGATCCGCTTGCCTGCGATTTTGTAATCACCATTAACGCAAGCGCAGGTACCTGATACGTAAAAAACAAGTAGATTGGGGATTTCCCCATAAACTAAAGGAAAGGAGGGGCAGAGCATGAGACGTCTCTCGGAAATACCGAACGACAAACGTGTTTTATACATAATATCGACAGCACTTGTCTGCCTGCTCCTCCTTCTCCTGATTTTGCCGATAGGGCAGTACAAGCTCATTCTGTCGTTGCTGTTGGTGGCTTTTGCCGTGGCAACGTGTATGGCTGTGAAAAAAAGAAGCATACTTTCCATGCATAAATGGCAGGTGCTGTTTCTTATTGCTGTATCGGCAGTGCTGTATTTGATGATCTACTACCTGACCGGAATACACTTCGGCTTTGTAAGGTTTCACGCAGGACTTTCGTGGTCATCATTTGCAAAAAACATTATCCCTATCGCAACAATAATCATTGCGATAGAAATCATAAGAGCCGTGCTTCTTGCTCAGCAGAATAAGCTTGCGAGCATTCTTGTGTTTGTAAGCTGTGTGGCTGTTGATATGCTTATCAGCGGCAGTATGGGTAAGATAGTCGAATTCAACGGATTTATGGACGCTATAGGTATGGTATTCATGCCCGCGATAACAAGCGGTGTTTTATACCACTATCTTTCCAAAAATTACGGTATGTATCCCAATATCGTATTCAGACTTGTAACGACACTTTATGCGTACATAATACCGATACAACCCGCGATGCCCAACGCTATAAAAGCATTTTTCAGACTTTTTGTGCCTGTTATTCTCTTATTGTTCATCAAAGCTCTGTACGAGAAAAATAAGAGCTTTGTTACACGAAAGGGCAGAATAGTCTCCGTTGCGGTTTCAGCTTGTGCGGCGGTTGTTATGATTTCCATTGTAATGCTTGTTTCTTGCCAGTTCTCTGTCGGAATGATCGTCATAGGATCGGACAGTATGACGGGGGAACTGAACAAGGGCGATGCAGTTATTTACCGTGAATACGAGGGCCAGAAAATTCAGCCCGGTCAGGTTATCGTATTTAACAAAAACAACGTCAAGGTGATTCACCGAGTTGTTGATATACAGACCATAAACGGTCAAACGCGTTATTATACAAAGGGTGACGCGAACGATAACGTGGACGACGGATATATTACCCATAGCGATATTGTAGGAATTACAAGCTTCAAGGTTTCATACGTTGGATATCCTACATTGTGGCTGAGAGGACTTTTTGAATAAATAAGGAGGCGATTGATATGTCAGAAGCCGAAAAGAAACGACGAGCCGAATATCAGCGATTGCGAAAAAACAGAATATGGATACAGGCGGCAGTAATAATTCTGATCGCTGTATTGCTGATAGCATCTTGCATTACGTATTTCAGACTGAGTAAGACAGATTACATAAATTATACGCAGTCATCCACAGTGAACTATAAGGTGCATCTGAAGGAGAACGACATGTTTGACGAGGATATACTCGGCCCTAACATGACATATATTGCAAATGTGATCGATAAGTTGGACGTGGATTTTAGTTACGTTATGGATATGCAGGATACCGATGCGGCGCACACGTATTCATACGGTATAGTAGCTAAAGTGCTTATTACGGACAATAAGACCGGAAACGTGATCCATGCGCCAGAGTATGAACTCGTCAATGCCGAAAATCTCAAAAAGAAGAGTGGCGGAGAGCTTAAGATACGCGAGAGTGTTTCGATAGATTATTCTGAATATGATAAGATCGCTACCGAGTTTTTGAATGTGTACGATATACGCGAAGAAGCTACGGCAACTCTTGTGCTTACGTTGAACGTGGATGTCACCAGCAGATGTCTCTCGTCCGGCATAACAACGGCAAATGGAGACAGTAGCTACAATACGTCATTGAGCATGCCTTTGGCAGTTCAGATGACATCTGCGCAAACCGAGGCAAGCGCGCCCAACGGCGAGACGCAGGTTTTGGCTTGCACAGGTAGCTTGAATCCAATGATATTTAAGGTTATTGCCATTGTTTTGTTTGTTGTTGAACTGATATTGGCAGGTATTCTTATCGCATTTATCTATTTGACCAGAAACCATGATATCAACTATGCTATCAAGGTTAAAAAATTGATGAACAACTACAAGTCCTATATTCAGCAGATAAAGAATGAGTTCGACAGAGAGGGTTATCAGATACTTTATGTCAGCCAATTCTCCGAAATGATGGAGATAAGAGACACGATACAGTCTCCCATTCTTATGTACGAGAATGAGGATAAGACGCGCGCAGAGTTTTTCATTACGACGAACACAAAGATACTTTATCTGTATGAGATCAAGGTAGAGGATTACGATGAGATATACGCTCAGCAGCTTCCCGAAGAATCAGATGAGCCCGAAGAACTCATAGAGGAAGATCTTGTTCTTGAAGAGATCGACTATGTTGATGAGATCGACGAAGAAACAGATGACGGTGTTGAGGTAATCGGTGTTGTATGGCCCGAAAAGGAACACAAAAACAAAATATACAGATACGATCCCAACGGCGAGACCGTGTATGACGGAGACATAGTGCTTGTTCCCTCAAGAGACCATCATTCAAACAAAGACATTGTTCGCAAAGCGGCAGTAGCTCACGGAAATCACAGGGTTGATCCCGCGATGCTCAAGCACCCGCTTAAAAAGATAATAAGCGTTGTAAAACGCAGACACGAATAAAATCTAATAAGGAGGACACAGGATGAAAAGATTGATAAAGTCAATTGGATTGATACTCGTGTTCTCCTTTGCTTTTGGATTTTTGTGCGTAGGATATGCGAAGATTACAAGAGATTTGAATATAGAAGGGCAAGCAGACTATATACCGCCGATTGACGTGTTTATTATTGATGCTGAAGCGCCTGCCGGTGGTGTTATTAACGGCTATGTTATGTCAACGCTGAACAGCACAGTAACACTGGATAACAATTCAAATTCAAGCGCGAGATTTCTCGTGACCGTTTACAACAATACAGGCGAGGAATACGGATACAATGCCACAAAACATCCGGCAGGAGAGGAAACTTATACAAACGTTGACATTGCCTATCGACTGATCAAAGCAGATTCGGGCGAGGAGTTGGCATTCAAAACTCCCGTAGCATCGAAATCACATCTTACGTTTTACGTTGAATTTTATTACAAGGACGGCGTAGTGCCCGACGATAAGACTTTAAATTCCATCCTTCTGTTTGAGTTTCTTCCAATGAGCGAGCTACCCGAGGATGAGGAGGAGGTAGCGGTGCGCGGCGCGCTTGACAAGTTCGGGGAGATATTGAATACACCGGAGGACTATAAAACCTTAACCGACTCTATGGATGCTCACGCGGCGGGAAATACGCGCTCGTATATTGGTAATGTTATTGACGCAGGCGACACGGATTCCTTGATCGTTGAGGGCTTGTTTGAGGGTGAGCTTACTCTCAATATCAACGGCGAGAATAAGGAAATGACGACAATTATCAAGCGCGAAAACATCGATGGAAGCACAAGAACGGGTGATTCCTACGATTACTATAATTTCTGGGAGCGAACGGGCTGTGAAATGGTTCTTTATATGACAGATGTCGACTTGTCTACGGTTTCCGCAGGAACGCGAGTTACGGTGTACGCTGCGGTATTTACGTGTCAGCAGAGTTCCGGCGGAATTCCTACGGGGCAGTGGTATCAGATCGGAGAGCTGTTTAAGGGTACTGCGCAGGTCGTTGCGTACTCAGGCGCAAGCGGAAACGGTTCATTCAATACGGATACGTGGCGCTCCGAAACCAATAGGACTATTGAGAATATGATATAAAAAAATCCCGACAACCGTCGGGATTTTTTGTTTTGCATTATTATCTTACCTGAACGAATCCAAGCTTTTTCTGTACCTTTGAAAGTGTGCGGCGGGCGACGTATGACGCCTCCTCGGCGCCTTTTTTCATCTGCGCCTCAAGTCCTGCCTTGTCGGAGAGTATTTCATTATAACGCTTCTGTACGGGCGCGAGAGCGTCCGCGCAAGCCTCACCGACTGCCAATTTGAATTCGCCGTAGCCTTTGCCGTCGAACTCACGCTCTATCTCGTCGAATTCCTTGCCTGTAAAGCAGGAATAAATGGACATAAGATTATTTATTCCGTCCTTGCCCTCGGCATAGCGAACAACTGTATCCGAGTCGGTAACGGCTCTCTTGAACTTGCGGATTATGGTATCCTTATCGTCAAGGATATAAACTATCGCGTTGGGATTTTCATCCGACTTGCTCATTTTTTTCGTGGGATCGGCAAGCGACATTATTTTCTTTCCGCTTTTTGCGATTATGGGTTCGGGAACAGTGAACAGATCGGGGTAGAGCTGATTCATACGCATAGCGATGTCGCGGCAAAGCTCGACATGCTGCTTCTGGTCTACGCCCACGGGAACAACGTCTGTCTGATAGAGAAGAATGTCTGCCGCCATGAGCGCGGGGTAGGTGAACAGTCCTGCGTTGATGTTGTCTGCATGTCGCGCGGACTTATCCTTGAACTGCGTCATTCTTGACAACTCACCAAACATGGTAAAGCAGTTGAGGATCCATGCAAGCTCCGCGTGCTCGTGGACGTGTGACTGAACGTAAAGAGTGTTCTTTTCGGGATCAAGTCCTGCCGCCATGTAAAGAGCCAATGTCTCGTAAGTGCGGCGGCGAAGGTCTGCGGGGTTCTGACGCACAGTTATGGCGTGCTCATCAACCACGCAGTAAAAGCACTTATATTTTTCCGAATACGACGCGAAGTTTTTAAGCGCGCCGAGGTAGTTACCAATGGTGAGATTTCCGCTGGGCTGAATACCAGAGTAGGAAACAAGTTGATTTTGAAACATATTGAAACTCCAATTTGAATGTAATTATAATGAGTATATCACATTCACAGCGTAATTTCAAGAGGGAAAAAAGATTTTCTGTTCCTTGCGCGAGGGATATAGCTCAAAATTTGGCATTTTGCACAAAAATTGCATTTGAGATGATTTTCTTCTTATAAACTATTGCATTTGATTAGGATTTGTGCTATAATGTTGACAGAATTATACTCATAACTATACGTGTTTGTACAGTATCAACAAATGTATATACATCATTGTGTGCGAAAAGACGAAAAGCATAAGAACATAAACGGAGGACCCCCAATGGAAGAAAAAATTCAGGCTGCTGAACAGCAAGCCGAAGTCAAGAAAAAGAGCGCGAAAGAAAAAGTGCCGACAATAATTGGCATAGTTTTGTGTGCTATTTTGATACCGATGCTCATTATCAACGTGATAATGATAATAAACAGCTTTGCAAAAAAGGATGAAGTTCCCGGATTCTTTGGCTTTAAGCCCATGATCGTACTTACCGAGTCCATGCATCCTACCATAAAGGGCGGCGACCTTATCGTATGTAAGAAGGTTGAGGCTGACGAGATAAAAGAGGGAGATATCATCTCATTCTTCGATCCCATGAGCACCAAGGGCACTGTTGTAACTCACCGTGTTAAGAAGATAATCCACGAAGACGGAAAAATATATTTCAAAACACGAGGCGATAACAACGCGGGCGATGACTACAAGCCCGTACCCGAGGAGAACCTGGTCGGAAGATATTGCTTCCGTATTCCGTGGATAGGCAGAGTGCTTATGTTCATGCAGACTACCGCGGGACTTATCACGTGTATCGGTGTTCCTCTTGCGCTTCTTATAGGATTTGAGATCTTCCGCAGACGCAAATATGAGAAGGGCAATCAGGAAGACCTCGACCAGATGCGTGCCGAGCTTGAAGCGCTCCGCGCCGAAAAGGAAAGGCAGGAAGCAGCAGAGGCGGTAGCGGCGGAGCAAGTATCCACCGAAGATCAACTTCAGACTGATGAACCAATTCAAACAGACGAAATCCCCACAACCCCGCCCGAAGATAAGGACGAGGGATAAATAGCCTTCCCATCGAGGGGAAGGTGGCGCCGTAGGCGACGGATGAGGTGGAGCACCGACTTGAATAACGGATGCTCCGCATCCTACACCTCATCACCTGCTCCGCAGGAGCTTCTCCTCAGGGAGAAGCCAAAAGGCGGAATTTCAACTATTGTATTATTCTTCCCTCGAAAGCCACGTTCGGGGAGTGAATATATAATTTCCCGAATTTAAAAGGGAAGAATTTAATAAAATTTTAAAAGGAGCATTACTACTATGAGAACAAATAAAACATTGAGAATTGCTTCTGTACTTTTGATAGCAGTTCTTATGACCGCTTGCGTAATCGGCGGTACACTTGCTAAGTACACCACAACTATTAGCACTCCCGAAGAGAGCGCTCGTGTTGCTAAGTGGAACATCACTTACAATGATCAGGACGCTTCTCAGGTGAGCAACATTACTTTTAACCTTTTCGACACTACCTATGATGAAACAGTTGCATCTAGCAATAGCGATAAGGTTATCGCTCCCGGTACAGCTGGCGAATTCGAGTTTTCACTTAAGAACCTTTCCGAAGTTGATGCAGAATACACAATCGCTCTTACTGTTACTAACGATGGTAACATCCCGATTGAATTCTCCGTTGACGGTGGATCAACATGGGCAAGTGACCTCTCTGCAGCAAATGTAGCTACAGCAACTGCACTTGATGCAACAGGTGAGACAGTTAGCATCATGTGGCAGTGGGTATATGAGGCAGGCACATCTACAGTGTATGGCTCTAATACGGATGCCGCTGATACAACTCTTGGTCTTGCAGGAACCGCTGAGGTTACTGTATCCGCTGAGATCGTTATCAACCAGGTAGACTAATCTACACACTAATTTAAATAGTAATACTTACTAACTAAAATAAATTGCTCCCTGCCGACTACGTGGCAGTTGGCAGGGTAGCAGTTTGAGCCGCGACTAATACATATCGTATAGCACATAAGCGCATTTTGTGTTATACAATGCGTATTAGAGGGTGGATTTAATGAAGAAAAAGAAACTGATAGGAAGAATAGTACTTATACTTGTCATAAGCCTTCTGTTCGGTTTTTGCGCGTACAAGATAAGCGCGACAGGTTTCGCGGGCAATCAGCTTCCCATGCCGTTTGGATTCGGCATGTCGGTAGTACAGTCGGGAAGTATGGAGCCTGAACTTTCCGTGGGCGATCTTATAATAGTACAGAAGACCAAAAACTACGAGCTCGGAGACATGATAGTATTTCAGTCGGGACGTTCTCTTGTTGTACACCGAATAGTCGCTATGGACGATCAAAAGGTAGTTACAAGAGGAGATGCCAACAACGCGGCGGATGAGGAATACGTAAAATACGACAGTATCAAGGGCGAGGTCACGGGAGTAGTTCCTAAGATAGGATACGTCGTTGACGTTTTAAAGTCAACTCCCGTTATGGTAACGCTGTTGGCGCTTTCGGTAGTGCTTTACGTGCTTTCCTTGAAAAAGGAGCGCAGAGAACGGGTCGCGGAAAATAAAGACAGAGATGATCTTCAGCGTCAGATAGACGAGCTGAAGAACCAGCTTGGCAAGTAACCATTATATTAAAGGTAGAAAAGAGATTTCAAATGGAGGTGATTCCATGAGAAAATTGAATATACCCGTGTGGAGAATAGCGCTTATTCTGCTTGCGGCGTTCGGCATTACGATGCATCTGAGCGCGGGATTGTACGCAAAGTACACGTCGCGAACCGATGGAGATTCGGAAGTGCGTGTCGCTAACTTTGACGGTGGCTCTGTGCGACTTCCGGCAAGCTCGATACAGAGTGGGGTAAGCACAGTTACAAAATCGGGGAATCACGTATTCGTATCCTCGTGCGAGGTAGTGTTTGATGCGTGTGAGGTATCAAGAAGATTTACTCTTACCGTTTCCACTACTGACGAGATGCTTTCCTTTGCGTGTCCTGAGGGTAATCTCTACACACTTGAAAGCTGCGGAGGAAGTGTTGCGTTTTCGAAGGAAGACGTAGAGTGTACGCTTGACGTAGCTTCGGGCAAGGCATACGTTGCAATTGCCGACATTACAGACGGTGTAGCAAGCTACACGTGGTATGAAGCGCAGGTCAGCAACGACGGCAAGACGCTTACCGCGGTAAGTGATAAGCTTATCACGATGGACGCGGAGAGCTATAGCGTTAAGGTGCTGTACTTTAGTAATTTGACAGGCATCGGAGAGGAATACTCCGAGGATGTAAATATAACATTCAACTTAAACTGCGAACAGGTGGATTGATATGAAGAAAAGAATTGTAAGATCATTCTTCGTATTCATGATAGCTGTCGCGGCGATGTGCTGTATATTCTTCTCGCAGTCAACGTATGCAAAATACTCGGCGAGCAGTAATGCCACACAGACAGCACAGTATACATATCAAGCCGTAGGATGTACAGGCGGTACTGCTACCTGTAGTCAAAAAGCTACGTGTACGATATGCGGCAATCAATACGGAGATTATAATCACACAGGTGCTAAGGATTGGAGATATATCGAATCCGGACACTGGAAAATATGGGAATGTTGCGGTGCTATCGCGACCGACATTTCTGAACACGTTTATGTGGAAGGCGTATGCGAATGCGGCAGAGCCAACCATACTCACCAAAAGGTTTTAGTACCCGCCAAGGATCCGACTTGTACCGAAAGCGGAAACGTGACATATTACGCTTGTACGTGTGACAAATTATGGACAGAGGACGGAATAACCGAGACTCTCATGGAAGTGGTAACTATTCCTGCAACAGGACACAAGTGGTATCTTGCTACGTGTGCAGCGCCCAAGACTTGTCAGAATTGCGGCGAGACAGAAGGCGTTGCTCTTGAACACACGCTTGAAACTCTTGCGGCAGTAGAGCCAACTTGTAACAGCACAGGTCTCACCGCCGGTGAGAGATGTACTGTATGCGGTACTGTTACGGTAGCGCAGCAGGAAATAGGAATGCTTGCGCATACACCTCAGACCATTCCCGCAGTTTCTGCAACGTGTAGCAACGACGGCGCGAGCGAAGGCTCGGTGTGTTCAACTTGCGGAACTATAATTACGGCTCCCGAGACGATACTTGCTCTCGGACACACAAAACAGAAAATTTCGGCAATAGCCGCAACGTGTACGACGACCGGACTTACGGAGGGCGAGAGATGTACTGTTTGCGGAGTTATAACAAAAGAACAAGAGATAGTTGATAAACTCGGACACATTGAGGTTTCAACTCCCGCGCTTGCAGCAACGTGCACTCAGGCAGGACATACCGCCGGTGTAAGATGTAGCAGAGCAGGTTGCGGAGAGGTGCTTGTACCTCAGACGCCGATAGAAGCTATCGGACACACTGTGGTAGCTATGCCAGAGGTTTCTGCATCCTGTCTTGAAGAGGGATATTCGGGCGGAACACAGTGTAGCGTATGCTACGAAATAATTTCGGCACAGACGATCATACCCGCGCTCGGACACACGATGCTTAAAGATAGCATAATTATTCCAGCAGTTGCTCCTACGTGTGCTGAAACAGGTCTTACGCAGGGCATCAAGTGCGGCAGATGCGGCACGTTGACGACAGCTCAGGCAGTAGTTCCCGCAAACGGACATACGGAAGTGACAGATACAGGCTTTGCGGCAACGTGTATAAAGAACGGTCTGACTAACGGCGCTCACTGTACGGTTTGCGGTGAGATAACAGTGCCTCAGACTATCATACCTTATTCCGGACATAATGAAACAACTCTTGCGGCGAAGGATGCAACCTGTACGAGTACAGGTCTTACAGAAGGTAAGCAGTGTACAATATGCGGAGTTATTACTGTAGCTCAGCAGACTATTGGTAAGAAGGATCACACCGTAGTGGCCGATGCGGCAGTAGCGGCAACCTGTACGTCGGCAGGTAAGACGGCAGGATCGCATTGTTCTGTATGTGATACGGTTATTGTTGCGCAGACAGTAATTCCCGCAACAGGACACAGCTGGAAGGCTGCGACCTGTACGGCGGCTCAAACATGTAAGAATTGTGGAGCAACTCAAGGTGCAGCTCTTGGACATACAGCGGCAGCTAATTATTCCTCAGACGCAAGTAACCACTGGAAAGAGTGTACTGTTTGCGGTTATGATATTGGCAAGACAGCACACACGGCATCCGGTACCTGGTCCACGGATAACTCTAACCACTGGAAGGAGTGTACTGCCTGCGGATATGATACTAACAAGGGTGCCCACACAGAATCGGGTTGGAAGACTGATGGAACAAACCACTGGAAGATTTGTAATACGTGTAGTAAGATAACCACGGCAAAGACAGCTCATACACCCAATAGTACGTGGTCCACGGACAATTCTAACCACTGGAAGGATTGCTCTGTTTGCGGATACGATACAAACAAGGGAGCGCATAACCAGAATACCAATGGTGGTACAGCAAGCGTACATAAGAAGTGTAGTGTCTGTGGCAAGACCACCAGCACGTCCCACTCGTACTCATCAAGTGTTCAAACGGCGGCGACCTGTACGGCAGTCGGAACAACCAAATATAGTTGCGCTTGTGGATATAGTTATACATCAAATGATATCCCGGCAACAGGACATTTGACGACGGTAATAGACAACTGGACGGTTTACGGCAACAACTGTTCCGGTGCGGCAACCTGTTCCAGATGCAATATTACGATTACTCCCACGGTATTCTTCGATCCTTTGTGGGTTGGTGATACCGCTAAAAATACTTATCTGAACGGTTTCCCTCTGGCAAGAGCTTACGACGTTACAGCTGCCGGAGTTGACGCTACTCACGGCCAGGCATGGGCGTTGCTTCAGGCAAATGTTACCAACGGCGCATTTTTGCACTTGAATAAGAACAATGTGCTTATGGGTAAATATATAGTCCTTCACTACGGTTCTTCTAACGTACCTGTCGGTTCACAAATAAACGTGGTAGTAAATAACGGCGGCTCAGGACAGGTTAACTGGAGAATGGCTAACCCGGGTACCGGCTTTACGTCATCGTTGTTCTCTCTACCAAACAATGCGGGTGATAACCCGTTCTATATGAATATCAATGGTTCGATTATCTATATCAGAGGTATTGCAACGTTTAATGATATCAATCAGGCGCGCGCATATCAGGCTCTCCTGACGGGCATTCAGTGCAAGGACGGAAGAAAGACAACCAACAGCGGAGATGCAACCTGTGTTGGATAATTAATCAAATACAAACCCAACACCGAGGGCTTATGCCCTCGGTGTTTTTGCCTTCGGTTATAAAGGGAGGTCTGTTTTTTTATTGACATCTGCGATAATTTATGATATAATATATTATGTAGAAATATCCTCAAAAACGGAGATAATAATGGCAAAACAGCATTGGAAAGGCGGCACTTTGCTCGCCCCCGCGCCACCTGTTATGGTGAGCTGCGGAGATATGGAAAAATCAAATATAATAACTATTGCTTGGACGGGAATAACCAATACGATTCCGCCGAAAACCTATATTTCGGTGCGTCCAAACCGTTATTCATACAATATTATCAAGGAAAGCGGAGAATTTGTGATAAATCTCACCCCCGCATCACTTGTAAAACAAGCCGACTATTGCGGTATTTATACAGGCGCGAAGGTGGACAAATTCAAAAAGTGCAATTTTCACAAGGAAGCGGCGCAAAACGTGTCCTGTCCTGTAATAGCGGAATGTCCCATTTCGCTTGAATGCAAGGTGACGGACATTATTCCGCTTGGCACGCACGATATGTTTTTAGCGGATATTGTCGGTGTTAACGTGGACGAGAGCTTGCTGGATAAAAACGGCAAGCTGTGTATAGATAAGGCGTCTCTTTGCGCTTATGCGCACGGGGATTATTATGAGCTTGGTAAAAAGATTGGCAAATTCGGTTTTTCTACCGATAAGAAAAAGAAGAAAGGTAGGGCTAAGTCATGAGAATAATGAAATCAAAATTAATCAATATACTTAAAATTTTGGTGATCATCACAGTGCTGTCCCTGTGCTTGCCTGCGGTGCTGACCGCATGCGGAAAAGCAGATAGTACAGACGGCGAGCCTACCGTCGGCGTAACGGTTTCGCCTACGGAGGAAAATACCGAAACGCCAACACAGAAACCCACCGATAATTTGACGGAAAAACCTACAGAAAAACCCACGGAGAAGCCCTCAGAGAAGCCTTCAGAGAAACCCTCGGAGAAACCCTCAGAGCAGCCCTCGGAGAAGCCTTCAGAGAAACCTTCGGAGCAGCCCTCGGAGAAGCCCTCGGAGAAACCGTCAGAGAAGCCCTCGGAGAAACCCTCAGAGCAGCCCTCGGAGAACCCGGATGATCCTCATGTTTGTGAGGGCAAAGAATGGGTTGTGATCAAGGAAGCAACTTGTAGCAGTGAGGGTGAGAAGACGCTTATTTGTGAGTGCGGCGAGATCGTAGAAACTCAGAAAATTGATGCTCTCGGTCATGAATGGCTTGAGGTGTATTCGTACAATCAATCGCAACATTGGAGGTCTTGTAACGAATGCGGTGAAACCGAGACTTCATCTGAGCACGTATATGACGGAAGTATTTGCAACATATGTGGATACGGATGCGCGCATGCATCGGTTGAATGGATCACTGTAAAACAACCTACGTGTTTTGAGCCCGGAAGAAAAGCGGCGGTATGCCTAATTTGTAATGTAGCTGTTCGTACGGATAATATTCCAATGTCAGAGCATACTCCCGGAGATCCTGCGACCTGCACCGATGCTCAGACATGTACTGTTTGCGGATATGAAATATCTCCAAAGATCAATCATATTATTCAGATAATAGAAAGTGTTGATCCCACTTGCACTGAAGAGGGTTATACACAGGGTGAGATCTGTACTCAATGCGGAGAGCTTGTCACACAGCCTCAGCCCATATCCGCGCTCGGACACACCGAAGAGGAATTAGACGGAGTAGACGCGACATGTACGCAGAACGGAATGACAAGTGGCATCAGATGTTCCGTATGCGGATATATAATAGTACAACAGCAGATCATTCCGAAAATTGATCATAATGAAAAGATCCTTGCGGCAGTAGAACCCACGTGTACTGAGCCCGGACTTACGCAGGGAAAGATTTGTGAAGTGTGTAATGAGATCTTAGTTGAGCAAACAGAAACCTCTTCGCTTGGACACAACGTTGTAAATGTTGATGCTGTTCCGCCAACATGCACGGAGACGGGACTTACAGAGTCGAAAAAATGTGACAGGTGCGGAGCGATAGTTGTTTACCCATTCAGTATACCTGCAACGGGACATTCATACGATAACGATATGGATTCCGACTGTAACTCGTGCGGCGAGATAAGACAAGTGATATTTGAGCCGGGCGAGAATTACGACGGGGTAGTTATATCAAAGGTGTTTGGCACAGGCGGAAAAGTCGATGCGGCTATGGGTAACAGCTTTATAGAGCTTTACAATACATCCGAAAAAACCGCAAAGCTCAACGGAACGGCTTTGTATTACGGAGAAGGTGATTCATTTACCGCGATAGATCTCAACGGTTATACGATAGCGCCCAAGTCTTACATGCTCATAAAGTGCGCGTACGTCAGCGGATACGATACGTCTTTTGAGGTCATGCGAATTGATGAGTTTGATATGGAGTGTGGCATAACAATAAATAACAAGGAATTTGAGCTTGTTTATGCCGAAAAAGGCTCCGAAATTACACCCAAAGGTGATTTTGGAAACTCAGCCGGAGTAATATCTTATCTTGTGGCGTGCGAGATCGAAAACGTGGACGTGTATTGGGTACACAACCTCTCCAAAAACCGCATGATAGTAAGAACAGAGCTTACAAAGGAATCGGGATACCATCGTATAAATCTTTCAAAGTCGGGCACTTCGGATCTTATAAAGGTAACTCCCCAAACCTCAAACGGCAATGTTAATACACACGTTGTATCAAAATTCAACGAGGTTATCTTCTCACAAGAGGGCGGAATATATGATGCAAATATGCTTCGCATAAAGCTTCAAGCGCCTGAAGGATGGGATATATTCTATACGCTGGACGGAAGCGATCCCAGAGTGAACGGAGCAGCATATTTAAGTGGTATAAGAATATACTCAACCAACAGTGTTAGCTGGGGAGCCACGATAAATCTTGGAATTTCCCGCGATCCCGCGGCAAAACCGTATGCAAACGAAATGTTCGGCGGAACTGTAATAAAGGCATATGCAACCAACGGAGTGGAAAGTACGGCAGTATATACTCAAACGTATTTTAACAGTGAGACGCTTGAAGGACTTGACGCAAAGATAATTTCAATGTCTGTATCAGCAGAGGAATTTTTGGGAAGCGGCGGCGCGTATTACGATTTCCCGCTGTTTGAAACACGTCCCAGAACACGTGTGTTCTTTGAGGTGTTCGACGAAGGTGGAATCAAACAGGGAGGCTCTTATGCCGAGATTGCCGTAAGCGGCAACGGCTCATCCGGACTTCCTATGAAGTCACTCAGAGTTTACTATAAGGATCCCGTTGATGTCAACGATCCTGCACTTGACGAACTTAATTTTGATTTGTTTGAAGGAAGAGCAACAAACAGTCTCGGACAGTCTATAACCACATTTGACAGAATCCTTCTCCGCAACGGAGGTAATGATTTCAATCTGACGATGCTCAGAGACGTATTCTGTCAGAGAATGGCTACAGGACTTAACGTTGACAGACTTGAATATGAGCCCGTGCTTGTATTCCTTAACGGAGAGTTCTGGGGAATGTACAACTGCCGCGAGAGATACAGTCCCGAATATTTCAACCGCCATTACGGTGTTCTTGAGGACAACGTGGCAATAATTGAAAATGTATCTCCCCTGAAGGACGGAGATTGGAACTCGGATTACGTTCCTACAACAGGAGATGAGCTTACACCTCACGATATATACGCGCAGGAGTTCAATGAGCTTGTTGCATTTATAAAATCCAACGATATGTCGCTTGCGGCGAACTATGAGTATGTGGCACAGAGATTGGATATAACCACATTTATTGATTACTGGGTAGTAAATACATTCTTCTGTAATCCCGACTGGCCCGGAAATAACATTAAGGTGTGGAGAAATATAAATCCGGATGATCCGTCAGGTATGGATACAAAGTGGAGATTCCTGCTTCTTGATATGGACTCAGCAGTTGCATATCCTCAAGCCGGCGGATATGAAAACACGCTTGCTCATTGGAATAAGTTCAATGATATACAGAGCAATACCAGATGTGGCGCGATCATGGAAGGTCTTTGTAAGAATCAGAATTTTGCCGATGCGTTCACACAGCGCGCATATGAGCTTGTAAAGAACAATTTCACTTACGCAAAGACATCGGCTGTGCTTGACGATATGGCGGCCGGAATAGCCCCCCTTATGCTGTATCAGTACCAAAGATATCCTTCACATGGAATTCTCTCGCACCAGATCGGAGATCCTTCTTATTGGAGAACTGCATGGATTCCTGCAATGTATGACTTCCTCCAGAGGCGAGCAGATTACTATTTGCCTCAGTTGTATGAATTTTTCGATACCTCCGAGGATGAGATAGTCAACAATACACAGTATCTTAAGGTCAGTGTTTCAAGCGATCCCTCAAAGGTAGATGTTACGGTAAACGGCAAACAGGTTACATCGGATCTTGAGACCTTGAAATTCACCTCCGAGTCGGCTTCGCTTTCTCTGAACATAGTTCCCAAGAAAGGATACGTTATAAAAGAAATTGTTTTCACAGGTAAAGACGGAAGCTACAGAAGCTTTTCCGGAGAGACGGTAGAATTCACCACAGACCAGACCGGAACGTTGCGTATAGAGACCACGTTGGCTGATCCCATAATTATTGAAAGTGTCACGACCTCCATGCTTAGCGCTTTTGCACTTGATAATAAGGGAACTCTTTACGCATGGGGAGACAATACCGGCAACGCATTGATAGTTTCTGGAGGCGGCATAGCTACAACTCCTCAAAAGATAATGGGTGGAGTTAAAAAGGTGGCAAGCTCAAAGGGCTTTGATTTTAATGCAAATAGCGCAAACAATATTTTTTCAACGGCGGTGATAACTACCGACGGAAAGCTTTATACAATAGGCTCAAATGCAAGCGGTCAGCTTGGACGCTCGGGCGCTGCAGATCAGCTTTTGCAGGTCAATATTGGAGTGCAAGTAGTGGATGTAGCGCTTGGCTACGACCATATGCTTGTACTTGACGCAAATGGAGATCTCTGGGGCGTAGGAGGAAACAAATACGGTCAGATAGGAACTCAGAGCGTAGGTGGCACCGTATCAAGCTTTGTCAAGCTTGCCTCGGGAGTATCTAAGATCGCCGCAGGACGAACAACAACGTATTTTACGGACACTCATGGCAATTTGTACGGCATGGGTGATAACAGATGGTATAAGATAAACAATCAAAGTACGGAAACAAAGATATCGACACCTTTCTTTATGACGGATAACGTAAAGGAGATATACGGAAGTACACATCAGATGTTGGTTCTTAAAAACGACGGAAATCTTTACTATCGCGGATATAAGGTGCTTGAATCCTTCCAGCAGTTTGTTCAGGGCGATCCGCAGGGAACAAAGGGCGAATTTGAGCTTGTATGCTCAAACGTAGCCGATGCGGATCTTTATGAGGACCATATGGTTATCATGCTCAACAACGGTGAGGTCTACGGATACGGATTTAACGCTCACGAGCAGCTTGGAAATATAGGAAGCTCTGTGCTTACTGTTACAAAAATTGGCGAAAATGCCAAGGATGTGGCGGTTGGAGCATTCTTTACCCTCATTGTCAAAAATGACGGCAGTATAATATTCTCCGGCAGAGATTCTCACGGTCAGGCAGGCAACGGAGACGGAAACACTCAAAACGTCAATATGCAGATCATTGAGTTCCCGTACTACGAGCCTTAAGAAAACAAAACAAAAAAATCCCATCGGTTTGACCGATGGGATTTTTATCTTTAAAATTATTCAGCTGCTTTTTCAACTGCTTCGGAATAGTCGCTGTGCGCGGAGATGTAACCGAATTCATGAGGCTGTTCTTCGGATACTGTGAGTTTTACCTTGTACCAACCCTGCTCGCCGAGATTAGGGTTGAAAGCTACTACTTCTACCTCTGCATCCTTAAGGAACTCGCCAATGGGGCTGTCTGTTGTTCTTCCGGGAACGAATCTCACGTTGATGGAGTCTGCGATGATCTTGACTGTCTTTGTCGTTTCCTCAAAGCCGTCAAGAAGAGCCTTTTCTGCGATTACGTTGTTGGATATGAAATATTCCTTACCTTCGTACTTAACCTTGCTCCACGCGTTGTTGCTTTCAACGGCGATTCTTTCAAGCTCAACACCGTTCTTAACGGATACAGCTACAGAAGAAGCAACGTAGGTTGTGTCTGTACGGAGATTTGCCGCGCCGGTAGCAGCCATAACGTAAACAGTGTCATTCTTTTCAGTAAATGTACGGTCTGTGGAGGGGGTATTATCATCATTGGGCATCTCTTCACCTGAGATGGATCCTGTAGGTGTCTGAATGGGGGTGTTGTCGGTGGGTGTTTCGGTCTCGTTTTTGTTACAAGCAACGAGAGACGTAGCAACGAGAAGAGCTGCTAAGATAATAATAATTTTTTTCATGTTTTCCTCCTGAATTTTATGTCCTTGATTATTTTTTGAACTTGTATTTTTGATTATTTATCTGATAAAATGTAAATTTCACAGTCCACAGAATGATTATATCATATAAATTTTTGGATGTCAATAATTCGCAGATAAAAAATTGTAAATATTTTATATTAATTTTATATAACTATACGCCGTTGAAATAAGAGCTTTGGAAAAGCGTTTTTTGTTGACAAAAAAGCTACGACTGTGGTATAATAATTTCAGTATAGCGTTTGAAAGGAATCCCGAAAATGAAGAAATTGTTGTGCATTGACGGAAACAGCATACTTAACAGGCAGTTTTACGGTATAAGATATCTTTCCGCAAAGGATGGATTTCCAACCAACGCTCTGTTTGGTCTTGTAAATGTAATATCGCGACAGGTAGAAGAACTTGCCCCGGACTATGCCGCCGTGGCATTTGATCTTAAAGCTCCGACATTCAGACACAAGATGTACGATGCGTACAAGGAGGGCAGACATCCCACGCCCGATGCGTTGCTTGCGCAAATGCCTCCGGCAAAGGAAATATGCAAAGCTATGGGATTCGCTGTTCTTGAAAAGGAAGGGTACGAGGCAGACGACATCCTCGGAACTCTTGCTTTTATGGCTGAAAAAGCAGCTGCAGGCGGAGAGGATATAGAGGCATACGTGCTCACGGGAGACCGCGATTCGCTTCAGCTTATATCCGATAACGTAAAAATCCTTTTGGCGTCGAACACCGATACGTCGGTTTATGATGATGCGCGATTTTTTGAAAAATATGGAGTTCATGCCGCTCAGTACGTGGATGTAAAGGCGCTTATGGGTGACAGCTCCGACAATATCCCCGGAGTAAAGGGCATAGGAGAAAAGACAGCATTCAAGCTTATTGCAGATATGGGAAGTCTTGATGCGGTTTATAACGGTATTGACGCTATTGCAGCAACTCAAAGTGTCAAAAATAAGTTATCAGACGGCAAGGAGATGGCCTATATGTCTCAGGCTCTCGCTCGAATAAACAAACAGGTGCCGCTTGATATTTGTCTTAACGATATTGCATATCATGGAATTGACAGAGCAGAATCCAAGCGTCTTTTTGAAAGGTTTGATCTTTTCGCGGCTCTGAAAAAATACGGTCTTGACAAAGAAGAAGCTTCTTCTGAGAGTGCAAGTGCTATACAAAAGCCGAGCGTTTCGGAAATATCTTTGGAAAAGCTTTGCTTGCTTTCATCAGATAAGTATGCGGTTGAGATATTGGAGGAAAGCTTTGTTGTTTCCGATGGAGAAGCAGTTTTCAAATGTCCTGTTTCAAGCGATCTTGTTGACTTTTTGGAAAGCAAAATAATAATTGCGTATGACTGTAAGTCGCTGTATAAAAAGCTTTCCCACTTGGGAATAGAATGGCGCGGATGCGACTTTGACGTTATGCTCGGAGCATACGTCGATGATTCTTCTCAGGGAAATTATACCCCCGAAAGACTTTGCTCTCTTTATCTGGGACAAATGCCTGACGATGAAATACCTTTTGTCTGGTACGTCATGAAAATGCATTCCAAAATTCAAGAGAGGCTTGAAGCTACAGGTCAGCTCTCATTACTCCATGACATAGAGATGCCGCTGGCGGCAGTTCTGTGCGAGATGGAAATGCGAGGTGTAAAAATAGATTGCAAGGGAATAGAGGAGTACGGGGTTCAGCTCAACGCCGCAGCCAATACTCTTGAGGCTATGATACATGCAGCTGCAGGGAAGCAGTTCAATATAAACTCTCCAAAGCAACTCGGAGAAGTGCTTTTTGAGGTTTTGATGCTTCCCGGCGCAAAGAAGACCAAGACGGGATATTCAACTAATGCAGAGGTGCTCGAAAAGCTGCGTAAATATCATCCTATAATTGACGATATTCTGGATTACAGACAGGTGACGAAGCTTAAGAGCACGTACGTGGACGGACTTTTACGCGTGGTGGACGAAAACAGCAGAGTTCATACCACATTCAAGCAGACGGGAACGGCTACGGGAAGACTTTCTTCAACTGAGCCAAATCTCCAGAACATTCCGATCAGAACTGAGATGGGACGGCAGTTCAGAAAGTATTTCGTTGCAACCGATCCCGGGAAAGTGCTTATAGATGCGGACTATTCGCAGATAGAGCTTAGGGTTCTTGCTCATATTTCAAATGACGAAAATATGATCAACGGATTTTTGCATGAGGCGGATATACATTCATCAACAGCGTGCAAGATATTCGGCGTTGAGCCTGAGGACGTCACTATCGAGATGCGTAAAAAAGCAAAAGCGGTAAACTTCGGCATCCTTTACGGAATGGGAGAATTCTCACTTTCCGAGGATCTTAAGATATCCCGCGCCAAGGCAAAGGAATATATACAAAATTATCTTGACAGTTATCCCGGAATAGAAAAATATCTGTCCGACGTTGTGAGTGATGCCAAGGCAAACGGATACGTTACTACAATGTTTGGCAGACGCAGAAACATCCCGGAGCTTTCCGCCCAAAACAAAAACATACAGAATTTTGGCGAGCGAGTTGCCATGAACAGCCCCATACAGGGAAGCAGTGCGGATATTATTAAGATAGCTATGATCAACGTTGAGAAAAAGCTCAGGGAAAGCAACACGGGCGCACAGCTTATTTTGCAGGTGCATGATGAGCTTTTGGTAGAATGTCCTTCTGAGCATGCTGAGCAAGTTTTGTGTATTTTGAAAGATGAAATGCAGTCAGCGGCGAATATGAAAGCCCCACTTGAGGTCGAGGCAAAGATAGGAAACACCTGGTTTGAATGCCATTGACGACATTATTTGTCAAAATATAACAATATTCTTCTTTGGCGCAAAGAAATTTAGACAGATTTTATATTGAATAAACTCCTTTTTGGTGGTATAATGTTAATCAATACATGTGTATATACACCAAAAAGGAGTTTTTGTATGCAAACATTGAAAAAATATTTAAAGCGGTATTTTGTTGACGCTATGGGTGCTATGGCGCTTGGACTTTTTGCTTCGCTTCTTATCGGAACTATATTCGGTACTGTAGGCAAGTACATAAACGGCGCAAACATCAGTAATGAATTTTTGAAATCTTTTGCTGAAATTTTTAACGTCGTTGCTTCTTATGCGAAAGCGGCTACAGGCATGGCGATAGGTGTTGCTATTGCTTATAAGCTCGGCGCGCATCCGCTTGTTGTGTTTTCTTGCGCGGCGGTCGGCGCTATGTCAAACGCCATGGGTGCGATTATAAACGACGGTACGATAGTAAAATGGGCGGCAACGGCAAAAGCGGGCGAGGGAATATTTTACGCTGCAGGTCCTGCGGGCGCGTTCTTTGCGGTAATTATTGCGTGCGAGATAGGAATGCTTGTTTCCAAAAAAACAAAGGTAGATATTCTTGTAACACCCGTAGTGACACTTGTTGTGGGTTTTGTGGCAAGCTTTTTGCTGTGCCCCTTGGTTTCTTACGTTATGTACTATCTCGGTATATTTATCGTAGCGGCAACCGAATGGCAACCTTTGCTTATGGGTATTGTCATTTCGGTGGTAGTGGGAATAATTCTTACACTTCCCATATCCAGCGCGGCGATATGTGCAATGATTTTTTCCGCATCGGCACTTGAAGTCGCAACGTTAAATGGAGATGCAGAATATTTCTTGCTTGCAGGCGGTGCGGCTGTCGCGGGCTGTTGTGCGCAGATGGTTGGATTTGCCGTATCAAGCTTCAGAGAAAATAAGTGGGGCGGCATTATTTCACAAGGACTTGGCACGAGCATGCTCCAGATGGGAAATATCGTGAAAAATCCGAGAATATGGCTTCCTCCCACGCTTGCAGCGGCAATCACCGGCCCGCTTTCTACCGTGGTATTTAAGCTCAAATGTCAGGGCGTTGCGGCAGGAATGGGCACCTGCGGAATGGTAGGACCTCTTGGAGTAATTGACCAGATGTCGGTTGACGGGCAGATGAAGGATCCTATGATGTGGATAGGTCTTGTGCTTGTGTGCATAGTGCTTCCCGCTGTTTTGTCTCTTTTGTTCAGTGAGATCATGAGAAAGCTCGGCTGGATAAAGAAGGATGATATGCTTTTGGGGGAGTAATTTAAATTTTTAGATACTTTTTGGCAATAGCCCCGAAAAGTACCCAAAAACGCCGTAAAGGGCGGGAGGTTGCGATTCCTCCCGCCCTTTTGAGGTGCTTTGCTTGTTTGATTACTGTTGAAAAGTAGCATTAAAAAATATTTCAAAAAGCTCTTGAAAGTTTGAGCATTTTCTGTTATAATAATATAGTATCCCTAAGGGGTAACGAAAAAACACAGCTGTGCTGTGAAATAAGGCCATACCAGCCGGGGAGTTAGCGGAGCCCTGAACCTGAAATCCGCTATACAGGGGTGGATCCCGCATTTGAGGGTAGACCCTTTACGAATGAGGCATATCTGTTGTGTTGATGGGCGGGTCTTGCGCAATCAAGAGCTGTGAATCATGTCAGATGGGGAACCAAGCAGCATTAAGCGGTAGACTTGATGTGCCGTGAGGTTGCCTGCCTTGAGCAGGAGGTATGCAGATCGCGTGGAGGAGACACTCGATTATGCGGTGTATGGTCTTCTTTTACAGCACAGCTGTTTTGGTTTTTGAAAAAATTCCTAATACGTCGTCTCTATACGCAAGCGAAGCTTGCTGTCCTCGCAAGCAGCTTGGCATAGGGAACTATGCCTGCGCTTTGCTTGCTGTGGTACGCCTTGTCTTAGAAATTTTTTCTTCAACCAAGGTCTTTGAAAATTTCTCCGATGCGTCGTTGTTCCTCAAACGCGGCTTGACTTACGTAAGTAAGCCGTCGCTTTGCGTTTTCCGGTACGCCTTGCCTTAAAAAAATTTTTTTGACCTTGTGTTGTGTAAAAGGAAGGTATACTTTAAGTTTAAGAAAGGAGTTGAACATTTTGCATCAGGCACTATACAGAAAGTGGAGACCTGCGACCTTTGACGAGGTTTGCGGTCAGGATCACATTACGTCTATTCTTAAATACGAAATCGACAACTCCAAATTCTCGCACGCGTATCTGTTCTGCGGCTCTCGCGGTACGGGTAAGACGACTTGTGCGAAAATTCTTGCAAAGGCTGTCAACTGTCTCTCGCCCGTAAACGGAAACCCTTGCGGCAGATGCGAGGCGTGTCTCTCGGTTGAGGCGGGCACGGCGACTGACGTGCTTGAAATGGATGCGGCATCCAACAACGGCGTTGACAACATAAGAGACATTCGAGATGAGGTCGTGTATGCTCCCTCGTCGCTCAAATACAGAGTTTACATTATCGACGAGGTACACATGCTCTCGGCAAGCGCGTTCAACGCGCTCCTCAAAACTCTTGAAGAGCCTCCTGAGCACGTTGTGTTTATTCTTGCTACAACCGAACTTCACAAGCTACCCGCGACGATCATTTCACGTTGTCAGCGATTTGATTTCCGCAGAATAGCGACCGAGGTGCTCAAAAACCGACTTATGTATATTGCATCCAAGGAGGGAATCGACCTTTGTGAGGATGCGGCAATACTGCTTGCAAAGCAGGCGCAGGGCGGCATGAGAGATGCCATAAGTTTACTTGAGCTTTGCGCCGGAAGCAGAGAAAAAATAACGGCAGAGCTTGTCAATATAACAGTAGGCTCAAGCGGCAGAGAAGAAATGCTCCGAGTTGCCGAAGCGGTGTGCGATAAGGACTATGAGACGGTATTTGCGTCTGTCAACGAGGTGGTTCAGTCCTCGCGAGATATAACTGTTTTTTGGCAGGATCTTATTTCTGTTTACAGAGATCTTCTCATAATAAAAACATCAAAGAATGCAGCCGATTATCTTGATCTCACCGATAGTGAGATAAAGGCAATGGGTGAGCTTGCGCAGAAATTCTCCCGCGAGCAGCTTTCCTACCACTGTTCAATGCTTGAGGACGCGCTGTTTTCAATGCTCAAGGCGAATTCTATACGTAGAATAGTTGCGGAGCTTACGCTTGTTAAAATGTGCGATATGAGCTTGTCCACAACAAACGATGCGTTACTTGCACGAATGAGCGCTTTGGAAAACAAAGTCGCAGGTGTTGAATTTTCTGCTGTATCTCAGGATAAAAAGCAAGATCCGGCAGCAAAAAAGCCCAAACGCACAGTAGCTGTGAATGATGACGATGAGATGTTCAAATCCGATATTCCCGTAGCGGTCAAAAAGCCCACTGCCACGGCAGGAACTGTCCGGATCCTCAAGCCCATCAAGAGCAGAGCAGAGGCATTGGATAAGCTTACAGATTCAAATTCAATGGTCGCATCCTTTTACAAGGTTGCCAAATGGTATATTGACGAGGGTGGCAAAATTATTTTGAAATTCCCCGATAAATATTCCGCGCAGAATGCAAAGCTGTTTGATTCCAAGGGGGATTTTGCGAGGATCATCAGCTCGGTGCTTTGCAACTCTTACGCGCCGAACGATATAGAATATGAATCTGAGGACGTAAAGCGTCAGACGTCCGTGATAGACGAGATACTTGACGCGGCAAATCAGGAATAAAAATAAAGAAACATATAGGAGAACAATAACATGAGAGCAAATATACCGAAGGGAATGGGCGGCGGTCCGTCCAACATGCAGGCTATGATCCGTCAGGCGCAGAAAATGCAGGAGGACATGGAGCAGAAGCAGGCAGAGCTTGATGAGCGTGAATACGAGGTCAAGGCAGGCGGCGGAGTTGTCGCTGTAAAGATAAACGGAAAAAAGGAGATACTCTCCATTGACATTCAGCCCGAAATAGTGGATCCCGATGATGTTGAAACATTGTCCGACATTCTCGTTGCGGCTGTAAATGAGGCAATAAAGAGAGTTGAGACCACAAACAGCGAAGAAATGTCAAAGATAACGGGCGGCATGGGTATGCCCGGAATGTTCTGATATGGCGGAGTACATAGAATCGCTTCAAAAGCTTGCGGAGCAGTTCGGACGCCTTGAAGGCGTTGGCAGAAAGAGCGCTATGAGAATGGCATTTTCTGTGCTTGATATGTCAAGTGAGACGGCTAATGAATTGGCTCTTGCCATAATTGAGGCAAAGCAGAAGATACATCTGTGTCCCATATGCCAGAATATCACGGACAGAGATCTTTGTCTTGTGTGCGCCGATGAGGGCAGAGACAGATCCGTTGTTTGTGTGGTTTCTGATCCGAAGGCGGTCATTTCTATGGAGAAGGTCAGGGAATACAAGGGAATGTACCACGTGCTTGGCGGAGTTATCTCTCCCATGAACGGCATTACTCCCGACAAGCTCAAAATAAAAGAATTGCTCGCACGTCTTTCAGAGGGTGAGATACAGGAAGTCATTGTTGCCACAAACCCCACAGTCGAGGGTGAGGCGACGGCGATGTATCTTTCACGAATACTCAAGCCTCTCGGCATCAAGGTATCCAGACTTGCATACGGAATTTCCGTAGGCGCGGACATCGAGTATGCTGACGCGGTAACGCTTAATCGCGCCCTTGAAGGCAGAAGGGAAATATAAAAACAAAAATCCGCAGAAGCGTGTTCTGCGGATTTTTTATTTTTTCATTAAAGGGAAGGTCTTATTTAACTGTTGTCATTTGTTGTCATTGATTTCAACAGTTTGCGTCTTTTGGCGTGCCATATTTTATGAGCAAAATAAATACTGCCAAGATATGTTCCTGCGCTGAATAATATCCACATCGGAATTATAAGGAATGGCAACGGTATTACCATAATAAAAAATGTGGCGGATGCAAATCCGAAGGCAAGGAATGAATTTAACCCTCCGGGGATTGAACACATTATTGTAAAAATAAGAGTTATTATCGCAAACCATACAAGATCGAATATGCCGAATTGCTTTATGTGCGCTATAAATGTTTGTTTCGGGGTTAAATTTTCTTTGTCTTTGGATATAAAGAAGGATTTATATTCATGGTCTTGAAGAAAAAATACAAACAAGAATGTGAATGCGCTTCCTATAGATATAGCAGCATTTACGATTAAATTTACGACATTATATCCAATGGCATTGTTTGCTTTTTCAATAAAGCCCAAGCTTACGATGGGAAAAAATATTACAAGATATATTCCGAATGTGGATAGGCTGCTCAATATGTAAAACAGCATCCTGTTAAGCGCCGTTTTAATGCTTTCTTTTGTAAAATGCTTTTGCATAGGTATCTCCTTTTATGAAAAATCAAACACAGTCTTATCTCCGTCAAGCTTCAGCCGCGCAGAGAATTCCTTGCCGTTTTTGGAAATAAAGCCTTGAATGAGGGAGGTCTGTTTTTGCTCGCCGAGAAGCATTCTCGCATTTGCCAGTGAGATGGGACGCTTGCATATTATGCTGTTTATCTTGAAATTACAGCCTTCCTTGTAGCCCACGCATCCGTAGCTATACTTACCTTTGACTACGTTCTTGCCGCACAGAGGGCATATACCCACCACGTCGCCGTAAAATCCCATATCCGTATCAAGCTCTATTGGAATCTTCTTTTTTTCAAACACCAGAGCTATCTCGTCTTGTGCAAGTCTCACACTGTCCGTCACGGATATATCTCCTCTGTACACACGCTTGAGCGCTTGACCGAGCAGACTTGTTTTATACTTGTCCATCGAGATATTCATGTGGGAGAGCTGTTCTATAAGATATTCGCCGTCGGGCAGAATCGTATAAACGTCTTTTTTTAGCTGAATGTATCCCGACTTGCGCGCGTTGTCAATAATACCTGTACGGGTTGCTTCCGTGCCGAGCTCAAGTCCTTCAAAAATTGCGCGGTAATCTTCATCGTCATTTTCAGGTGTGTCGCTCACGTCCGACTTATCGGCATCAGACTTGTCAGCGTCCGATTTATCGGACAATGCCGCCTTATCCTCGCGGAAGGGATTTTTCAGATAATTGTTGAGGGTTTCTATGGTGTAGTGCTTTGGCGGGCTGGTTTGCTTTTCGGATGGTTTGAAGTCAATATTGACCTCATCACCTTTCTCAAGAGGCGGTAAGATTTTATCCTTTTTCTCGGAATCGTCAAACCGCATAAAGCCCTTTTGAATGATGATAACTCCTTTGAGAGTAAACTGCTCGTAGCCGCCGACATCAATGACTATCTCGGTCTTTTGCGCAAGACATTCCTCATCGCAGAATACCGATACGAAACGGCGTAAAACAGTTTGATAAACAAGCATTTCCTTTTCGGATAAGTGCTCTTTTTTAGGAATTTTATACGTAGGAGTCAGCGCAGAATGGCTCTCGATTTTTGAGTCGTCAAAGATAGTTTTTTTGTCCTTGAAAACAACGGGATAACCGATATTTTTTATGTTCTGTATTATCTTTTTTATCTTGTCCTTTTCGGTGGTTGCAAGATACTCGGAGTTTGTTCTGGGATACGTAAGATATCCTTCTTCGTAGAGCTTCTGAACGATAGCCAGGCTGTCTGCCATGGACATCTTGTATTTTTTACCCAGCAGATTCTGGAGCTTTGATAGTGAAAACAGCTTTCCGGGATTTATGGTTTCTTTTTTTGTTTTTTTGGAAATAACGATAGCCTTTGACGCATTGTACTTTGCGCAAAGAGCTTCAACACCCGTATAGTTGTCCTGTTCAAATTTTACTTTTGAGACAAGCTCAATTTCCTCATCCTTGGTTTTTTCCTTGGATACTGCAACATAATATATGCTGGGGACAAAATTTCTTATTGCCATATCACGCTCATATATTGCGCGTACTATTGGAACTATAACCCTTCCGACACGGAGAAGTGTACCGGTTTTCAAGGTGGCGTATCTTGTGAGATTCACTCCGTACAGCCAGTCTATGTAGGTGCGCGCGAATCCCTCGTTGGCGAGATTGTCGTATTCTTGCTCATCTTTCATTTCACTCAAGGCTTTGGCGACAGTCTCGGGCGTTTGGTCGGGAAGCCAAAGGCGGCAAAAACGGCGCTTGGGTTTTCCGTTTTGATCAAGCTCGTCAAGCGCACCCGTGTGCATTACGCAAAGACGGATTATTATTTCGCCTTCTCGGTCGGAGTCTCCCGCGTTGACTATTGTGTCGGTATCGGGGCGGGTGCAGAGATATTTTATGGTGTCAAACTGCTTGACAACGCCCTCGTCGGTTTTCTTATCTGCGCCGGGACGGAGCTTGAATTTAAAGCTTTCCGGAAAGCAGGGAAGTCCTTGCATGCTCCACTTTCCCGACGTACCGGTATAATCCTCAATATCGCATAGCGAAAAAAGGTGTCCGAATGCCCACGTAACAATATATCCGCCACCTTCAAAATATCCGTTTTTTCGTTGCATTTGCGCGCCGCCGCCCTGCTGTATGCCCGAAACTATATTTCGCGCAAGACTGGGCTTTTCGGCAATAATAACCGTCATTTGTAATATCTCCCCGTAGAAAACAATACAAAACTATTTTATCATGTTTTTTTGCGTTTGTCAACTCTTGAGCGAAAGCGGTATTCAATACTGTATCATATATACTTATATATCAAATATTTGCCAAAATGGGCAAAAAAGCATTGACAAAACGGCAAAGATGTTGTATAATCAACTTGTATGATAGGTTCATAATGGAGAGTTGTGGGCTTGTGGTAGAGATTTTGATCATTGGAAAGGAATGAAAAATATGAACAAATATGTTATTCTGACTGACTCATCCAGCGACCTTTCCGCATCCTTGATGCAGGAGCTTGGCGTTGAAGCTATATCACTTGAAGTTAATATGGACGGCGAAGAGCCTAAATATAATCATGAGGTAGTTCCCTCAGAATTTTATGCCAAGCTGAGAACAAAGGTGGGCGCAAAAACAAGCGCGGCAAGCATGGATGCATTTACAAACTTTTTTGAGAAGCACCTCAAAGAGGGAAAAGATGTAATATATCTTGGATTTTCTTCGGGACTTTCCGTAACCTATACAAACGGTAAAAATGCTGCAGAGGATCTTATGGAGCAGTACCCTGACAGGAAAATAGTTGCCATAGATACTCTTTGCGCTTCTCTCGGACAGGGACTTTTGGTAGCCCTTGCGGCGAGAAAGAAGGCAGAAGGAGCATCGTTTGAAGAAGTGGTTGACTTTGTTGAAAGCAACAAGCTTCATCTTTGCCACTGGTTTACAGTTGACGATTTGTTCTTCTTAAAGCGCGGCGGCCGTGTCTCAGCAGCTACGGCGGTGGTAGGCACTATGCTGGCAATAAAGCCCGTTATGCACGTTGACAACGACGGACACCTCATCAACGTTTCCAAGGCAAGAGGACGTAAGGCTGCAATAAACGCACTTGCAGATAAGCTTTCCGAGACGGGAATTGAGCCTGACGGACAGCTCATATATATTTGTCATGGAGATTGTCTTGAAGATGCACAGTACTTGGCAGATACAGTAAAGGCAAAATATCCTAACTGTGAGATAATGATAGATTATACAGGTCCCGTTATCGGAGCGCATTCCGGTCCCGGAACATTGGCATTGTTTTATTTAGGAACAGAGAGATAATTTTGGAGGATTCTAATGGTAATCACAGGAAAATTATTCCGCAGTATGGTTATCTCCGCCGCGAATACGCTTTACAGCAAGAGGGAAGAAGCTAATAATCTTAACGTATTCCCCGTACCGGACGGAGACACGGGAACAAATATGAGCCTGACCATGAGCACGGTTTCCAAGGCAGAGAACAATTTGCCTGTGGGAGAGTGCGCGGAAAAAGTGGCGGCTTTGATGCTTCGTTCCGCGAGAGGAAACTCCGGAGCGATACTTTCGCTGTTTTTCAGAGGATTTGCTAAAGCTCTCAAGGGTTGCGAAGAATGTACTTCCGAAGAACTTGTAGCAGCTTTTAACCGAGGAACTACCGAGGCATATCGCGCGGTCATGAAGCCTGCGGAAGGAACTATTCTTACAGTAATGAGAGTTGCATCCGAGAATGTGGCTGAGGCATACGGCGAAGACAGCAGTCTCGATATCCATATACTTTTTGAGATGTTTGTAAAGTCTGCAGAGCACACCTTGGCGCAGACACCCGAGATGCTTCCCGTACTTAAGCAGGCGGGCGTTGTAGACGCGGGCGGATTTGGTTTTGTTTGCGTTGTAAAGGGTATGCAGGATGCGCTTGAAGGCAGAGCTGCAGAGGTCGCTGAGGAAGAAATAAGCGAGGAAAAGCTTACCGGTGAAGCGGCAAATTTTGCGGATTTTGAGACGGGCGATATTGAGTTCGGATATTGCACGGAGTGTATAGTAGATAAGAACGAGGAATATCTTGGCGAGGATACGTCGGGTGAGCTTTATGATTTCATAAAGAGCATTGGTGATAGCGCGGTGTTTGTGGATGATGAAAACATCATCAAGCTCCACATACATACAAACGATCCGGGCGCGGTGCTTACCAAGGCAATACAGTTTGGAAGCCTGGCAACAGTCAAGATAGAGAATATGAGAAATCAGCATACCGCGCTCAAATCAGGCGCGGAAAAGCAATCCGATTCTTCTACTGCTCCCAAGATCAAGATTGAGAAAAAGTACGGCTTTGTAAGCGTTTGTATGGGCGAGGGAATAAAGAACATGTTTCTTGATATCGGCGTAGACACCGTTATTGAGGGCGGACAGACCATGAACCCCTCAACTCAGGATATCATTGATGCCGTCATGAAGACACCCTCGGAATATGTTTTTGTCCTTCCTAACAACAAGAACATCTGCATGGTTGCAAAGCAAGCAGCAGAGATTGTCAAGGAAAGAAAGGTCGTAGTCATAGCTACCGAAACTGTTCCTCAGGGAATGTCGGCTATGATAGCTTACAATCCCGATGCAGAGCTTGAAGACGTTGTTAAGGAAATGAAGCATGCCATGTCTATGGTCACGTCTATGTCCGTGACTTATGCGGTCAGAGATACCGAGATAGACCGTTTCAAGATATCCAAAGGACAGTTCCTCGGTCTTGTTGAAAATAAGATCGCTTGTGTTACCGACACAAGCAGAGCTTGTATGAAGCAGCTTATAAGAGGAATGACCGGCGCGTCTTTTGTTACCGTTTTCTACGGTGAGAATGTCACAGAGGCCGAAGCGGCGACGATAGGAAATATTATTTCCGTCAAGGTAGGCGGCGGTTGTGAGGTTGCAGTTCTCCAGGGTGGTCAGCCTATTTACGATTATATTATTTCGGTTGAATAATTAACAAAAAATCTCTTACCCGACGGGTAAGAGATTTTTTATTATATAAGCCCCAATTTTACAAACGCGTTGTAAATTCCATCTTCGTCAATGCCTGTTGTTACAAGGTCAGCTGCGACCTTTACGTCCTCGCTTGCGTTACCCATTGCAACTCCGATGCTTGCGAATTTGATCATTTCAAGGTCGTTTCCGCTATCCCCGACTGCGATTGTGTCCGAAAGCGGAGCTCCGACTATTTCCATGAATTTTTTAATTCCCGTAGCCTTTGACGTACCGTCAAAATTTATCTCACCGTGGAAGGTTTCCGGTTTACCTTCCGGGGCTTTACCGAGACTGTACGTGACAACCTCGAAATAGTCACCCAAAAGTGACTTTATCTCCTCGATACCAAACGGAGAATCGTAATATGCAAGCTTTTCAACGCAGGTGAGTGATTTCGGTTCTGTTGTTGTGACCGTGTCACCGATTACGCTGTCAATAAGCTCCGGTGGGTTGCCGCGCTCTATCATGAAATTGCGTATTTTGGGAAGGTCCTGGGGCTCGGTATAAAGCGGGCCCTTGGTTTGTAAAAAGTAGAATATGTTATGCTCGTGGAAAAAGTCGATTATATATTCGAGCTTTTCGGGTGAACATACCGATTCGTAAATTTCCTTGCCACGATATTCAAGATACGCGCCGCAACAGGCGAGAATGCCGTCAAATTCCACTTTTTCAAGCAACCAAGGGTAGATCTGAGACTTCTGCCGCCCCGTTGCGATAATGACTTTGTGCCCATTTTGTTGTGCTTTTTTGAGAGCGTCAACGGTAGAGCTTGGAATTTTACTTTGAAAATTCACAAGCGTTCCGTCAACGTCAAGAAAAATGTATTTTGCGTTCATTTGTCTTTATTATCCGAGCTTTGCGAGTGCAGAGCGTACACCCTCAAGATTTTCAGTGTACTTTGCAAGCTTTGCACGCTCACCGTCAATTACTGCCGCGGGAGCCTTGGAAACGAATCCTTCATTTGCAAGCTTCTTTTCAATTCTCTCTATTTCTCCGAGAAGTTTCTTTTCTTCACCCTGAAGTCTCGCCTTTTCCTTTTCAAAGTCGATGATATCAGAGAGAGGAAGGTAAACAGTGCAAGCGTCGGTAATTATCTGTACAGCATTGTCAGCAGAGACTTCTGCCTCGTCAAACTTATCAGCAACTACAACCTCAGATGCAGATGCAAGACGGCTGAAAAATACCGCGCTCTGCTCACCGAAAATATTTTCGTATCTTGTCTCAATATAAACCTTTGCCTTGCGAGAGGGGGCAACGTTCATTTCGCTGCGGCGGGTTCTTATTGCTTTTATCGCGTCAATTATCTTGCCCATTTCGTCAGCCTGCTGTGTAAAGCAGAGCGCATCGGAATATACGGGATAGTCGGAGATCATGATGCTCTCGCACTCATGGGGAAGGCTCTGATATATTTCCTCTGTGATAAAGGGCATAAAGGGGTGGAGGAGCTTGAGAATACCCGTAAGAACGTAAGCTATAACGTTCTGGCAGATAAGATTTGCCTCAGTCTCCTTATCGTTAAGTCTTGCCTTCGCAAGCTCAATGTACCAGTCGCAGAAGATGTCCCATGCAAAGTCGTATATAGCCGAGAGAGCAACGCCTACCTCAAACTTGTCAAGCGCGCCAACTACGTTCTCTACGAGCTTGTTGTACTCGTTGAGTATCCACTTATCCTCAAGCGCGAGCTTGTCTGCGGAGGGGATCTTTATTTCGTCGATGGTGAGGTTCATTCTTACGAATCTCGACGCGTTCCAGAGCTTGTTAGCAAAGTTTCTTGCCGCCTCTATCTTTTCGTCCGAGAATCTCATATCGTTTCCGGGGGAGTTGCCCGTAGCGAGCGCAAAGCGGAGCGCATCTGCGCCGTAGGTCTTAATAACCTCAAGGGGATCTATACCGTTACCGAGGGACTTTGACATCTTGCGTCCCTGCGCGTCTCTTACAAGGCCGTGAATAAATACGGTAGAGAAGGGCTTTTCTCCCATATGCTCAAGGCCTGAGAATATCATACGCGATACCCAGAATGTGATGATATCATAGCCTGTTACGAGCACGCTCGTGGGATAGTATTTTTTGAGATCTTCCGTAACTTCAGGCCAACCCATCGTGGAGAAGGGCCAGAGAGCCGACGAGAACCATGTGTCAAGCACGTCGGGGTCCTGACGGACTGCGCCGCCGCACTTGGGGCAGGTGGTGATGTCGGTCTTGGAGACGGTCATCTCGCCGCATTCGTCGCAATAGAAGGCGGGAATTCTGTGTCCCCACCAGAGCTGACGGGAAATACACCAGTCAAGAATATTGTTCATCCAGTTAAAGTAGTTCTTGGAGAAACGCTCGGGAACAAAATTGATGCTTCCGTTCTCAACAGCCTCGATAGCGGGCTCGGCGAGGGGCTTCATCTTAACGAACCACTGATCGCTCGTCAGGGGCTCGACTGTCGTGCCGCAACGGTAGCAAACGCCAACGTTGTGGTCGTGGGGCTCAACCTTAACGAGATAACCCTCTGCCTCAAGATCGGCAACGAGCGCCTTGCGGCATTCGTATCTGTCCATACCCTCATATTTGCCTGCGCCTGAATTCATAGTAGCATCGTCGTTCATGACCTTGATCTGCTCAAGGTTATGTCTTTGACCTACCATAAAGTCGTTCGGATCGTGCGCGGGGGTGATCTTAACGCAGCCTGTACCAAATCCGATCTCAACGTAATCGTCGGCGATAACGGGAATCTCTCTGTTAACTATGGGAAGAAGAACCTTCTTGCCGATAAGGTGCTTTGTTTTTTCGTCCTCGGGGTTGACTGCAACTGCGGTATCACCGAACATTGTTTCGGGACGCGTGGTCGCTACCTCGACGTAGCCGTCCTCGCCAATTATGGGGTACTTTATGTGCCAGAAAAATCCGGGCTGATCCTTGTACTCAACCTCTGCGTCAGACAGAGCTGTAAGACATCTGGGGCACCAGTTGATTATTCTGTATCCACGGTAGATAAGTCCCTTGTCGTAAAGGTTTACGAATACCTCTCGAACTGCCTTTGAGCAGCCCTCGTCCATAGTAAATCTCTGACGTGACCAGTCGCAGGATGCGCCGAGTTTTTTGAGCTGACTTGTTATGCGAGCCTCGTACGTGTCCTTCCAGCCCCATACGCGTTCAAGGAATTTCTCTCTGCCGAGGTCGTAGCGTGTAAGGCCCTCGTCAACGCGGAGTCTTTCCTCAACCTTTATCTGTGTCGCGATTCCCGCGTGGTCTGTGCCGGGAACCCAGAGGGTGTTGTATCCCTGCATTCTCTTGTAGCGGACGAGAATGTCCTGAAGAGTCTCGTCAAGCGCGTGACCCATGTGAAGCTGTCCCGTTACGTTCGGGGGAGGAATAACCACGGAAAATGCGGGGTTTTCATTCTTTACGTCGGGCGTAAAGTAACCCTTGTCGCACCAATTCTGATAAATTCTGTCCTCAAACTCGGAGGGAGAATATGTTTTTGGAAGCTCATTGTAAGAATTCATTTTTTTCTCTCCTGTATTTATTGAAATTGATTTCTGAATAATTTTTAAAAGTTTTTGCGTTGCTTTTTTCAAAAAGCGACCGTTGCCCTCCGCAGAGGGCGAAATATCCTATCGTTCAAAGCGCCACAAAGGGGTGAATTTCGACAGAGTCGAAGGGGGGGTAACTGTTGTCCTTGACAACAGTGGGGGGCACTTCGCCATCGGCGAAGTGAAGAAAAACACAAGTGGGGTTTTCCCCTAATTTGAGCTTTTGAAAATAAAAAAGCCCCAATATGCACAAAGCATATCAGGACGTATAATAATACACGCGGTACCACCTAATTTATATCTGCATGATTTACGGACGACCGATGGTCGCCCCTACAAATCGAGGCAAATATCTCTCTTATGCTATAACGGAGCAACCGTCGCGGACTACACAGCATACGCCTTCACCCACACCGCTCACGGACGACTTCAAAAGCTATCCTTGTAGGCTCGCACCGACCGCCCACTCTCTGCAAAGGACTCACAAATTACTACTCCCGCTCAAAGCGTTTGATAAAATTACACTATATTATAACAAATAAAAACAGGCTTGTCAATGATTTTCAAAAAAATTCTCGGGCAACTCGCCCGAGAATTTAATATAAGGCTTCCCCTTGAGGGGAAGCTGTCACCGAAAGGTGACTGATGAGGTGTATCTGTCACATCAACGGTATTGCTTTGCCTCGCCCGTCGGTTTTGCTGACCGCACCGTATTCTGTAGTCTGACGGGGGATTATTCAATCGGCTCAAAGTCGGACGCAGGGTGCTTGCAGAGAGGGCAGATAAAGTCATCTGGTAGAGGATCGCCCTCGTAGACATAACCGCATATCTTGCATACGTATCCCTTTGTTTTAGGCTTTTGAGGCTTGGGCTTGACATTTGCGTGATAGTAGCTGTACGTCATAGTCTCGACATTAGATATTACTTGCGCGTCAACCACCTTGCAGATAAACATCACGTGCGTATCAAGGTCGATAAATTTCTCGGTCTCCAGCGAAAGGTATGCATTTATGTATTTTGTAAGATAGCCGAGGCCGTTCTTAGAGCGTGGGAGAAATTCGCCGCTGAGCTTATCTGTGGTTCTGCCACTTTTGAATCCAAACTTTTCAAACACCGAGAAGGGGGTGTCGACTGTGAGGCAGTTTATGTTCATTTTGCCTGTGTTTTTAACTACCTCGTATGTGTAATTTGTCTTATTGATAGTCACGGCAACGCGGTTTGGCGTGCTTGTTACCTGCATTATGGAATTTAGAATACATCCGTTGTCCTTTATTCCGTCAAATGTGGTTACTACGTAAAGTCCGTAGCCGATTTTAAAGAGGGCCGTGTAGTCGGGAGAGTTGCTCATAATATATCCTGCCTTTCCAATATCTACTGTGTTGATTATAACATGTATTCAAAATAAAATCAAGAGATTTGTAAAATACAGTCGAATAATTTGAAAAATAATAAATTTTTTTCAAAAGCACTTGACAAAGTATCTTTTATTTGATATAATACACAAGTCGTCACAAGAGTGATATGCTGGTATGGCTCAGTCGGTAGTTTCACCACCGTTGGTGGTTATGCGCTACCTCGTTGCGCCACACCGCTCATACTTCGCTGGTATGGCTCAGTCGGTAGAGCACGTCATTGGTAATGACGAGGTCATCAGTTCGATTCTGATTACCAGCTCCAGAAGCACCTACGCAATAGTGTAGGTGCTTTTGTTATTAAATTAATGTCGGTAGAGTACGTCATTGGTAATGGACGACAACGTTCGCGCGAATGCGCTCACTAAGCGAATTTGCTACGCAAATATCGGGTCATCAGTTCGATTCTGATTACCAGCTCCAGAAGCACCTACGCAATAGTGTAGGTGCTTTTGTTATTAAATTAATGTCGGTAGAGCACGTCATTGGCAATGGACGACAACGTTCGCGCGAATGCGCTCACTAAGCGGTTTGCATAGCAAACGTCGCAACGTTCGCGCGAATGCGCTCACTAAGCGGTTTGCATAGCAAACGTCGCAACGTTCGCGCGAATGCGCTCACTAAGCGGTTTGCATAGCAAACGTCGCAACGTTCGCGCGAATGCGCTCACTAAGCG
>SVTX01000001.1:87993-145011 GCA_015063545.1 Oscillospiraceae bacterium
AACGTTCGCGCGAATGCGCTCACTAAGCGGTTTGCATAGCAAACGTCGCAACGTTCGCGCGAATGCGCTCACTAAGCGGTTTGCATAGCAAACGTCGCAACGTTCGCGCGAATGCGCTCACTAAGCGAATTTGCTACGCAAATATCGGGTCATCAGTTGAATTCTGATTACCAGATCCAGAAGCACCTACGCAATAGTGTAGGTGCTTTTGTATTTTAGCCTTCCAAGCCTTTACGAGAGGGAGACTGCTGAAGCGGTATAGGTGTGTTTATACTCAGTCAATTTTTTTAATATGGCGGTCGTTGTGTGATGAGAAAATGCGTATTGCATGTATTAGCGGTAAAATCGAGCATGCGAAAAACAAAATGCATATCAGCGTTCCGTGTTCTCCGAAATATTTACCCGCCGAGGTTTGCGTTGAAGTTCCCATGCCTATGTCGAACAGTTTTAGTATCATGTATGTAGTTATTGCGGATAAAATCCCGCATGCTGATTTTTGCAAGGCGAAGGCTTTTTTGTTTATATGTCCGTCGGTATCCAAGGACAAAATTTGCAGCATTACCGAAATACCCGAAAATCCCAAAAAGAATGAGGCAAGAATGGGCGCGATATCAGGCGGAGTGCCTATTGTCGCTGAAACTCCGTTTGAAATTTCAAGCAAGCCGCAGATAAATATTTTGGCAGTTTCGGAAAGATTTGCGTGGGATAAAATAGCATTCAGGTAGCCGATAACAACCGAGAAAAACGTTACATATGCGCATACCGTGAGCATTACTGATGCAGATGATGAAACGGCGCGAGTAAATGAATTTATGACATCGGGGCGAAGCTTTTTTTCGGGGCATTTACAATGTTCGTATTTGTATATAAATCTGCCCGTTATTCCCATGAGAGCCGATGATAGTAGAACAGATATGAACAGGACTACTCCTAACGTGCGATTTCCAAACATAACACCAACAGATCCGCATACGAAGGCCGGAGAGGGAATATTACAAAAGCCCATAATATGCCGCAGTTCTTCTTGGCTTATTCTGCCTTGATCGTATAGCTGCAGTGCGCTTTTTGCACCAACGGGAAAACCGCAAACAAAGCCCATGAGAACTGCAAACGCTCCATCTGTTGATAAGCCGAATATGAGCTTTATGGGAAAGCAAAGAACTTTAAAAAGCAATCGTCCGGCATTTGAAAGTATCAAGAAATCCGATATCACCATGAACGGAAACAACGATGGGACGAGATTGTGTATGCATAGTTTCAACGCGGATCTCATATATTCAAAAGAGACTTTTGGGAATATGAGCAGCATACACAAAACAATAGCGACAAGCATGGAGATTATTACTCCGTTTATATGTGCGATATGTTTGTTTCTGCTTTTCAATTTCATAAAAATTCTCCTCAGTGAACATAGTCACCATAATTTTATTTTCGGGAGGATAGGATTATGAGCCAAGAAAATAAAAATGCAAAGAACAGCAATGTAATTCAATCTATCATATCAAAAACTCAACTTCCGTGTGATCTTCTGAAAGGGCAATTTCGCTTGGAATTGCGCGGAAATTGCGAACTTTATGCCTGCGGGTGTAAAAAGATACTGGAATATTCGCAAGAAAATATTTTATTGATGGCGGAAAGGTTTAATTTACGCATACTCGGAGAAAATCTTACGTGCGCATCATTCCACTGCCGCGGTATCGTCATTGAAGGAAAAATACAGGAAATAGGATTGGAGAGTGAAAAATGAATATATCGTACTGTCTGTCCGGATATGTGAAAATATATATCGCAGATGACCAACTATCGGATTTTATGAACACGTGCTTAAAACATAATTTGCCGTATTCCCAAGGGGAAGTCGCTGAAGGTGGCGCGTGCTTTTTGATACGCTTGAGATATTTGAAAATATTTGAGACGCTTTGCTCCAAAGAAAATATTCGCATTGATGTGAGGATCCGAGGGGGACTGCCGGTGTGGTTATATGGAAAAAGAAAAAGATACGGCTTGATAGTGGGATTGTTTTGCGCTGTGGCATTGGTGATCATGGCGCGGCTTTTTATCTGGAGAATAGACGTAGTTGGAAATCAATCCATGACAAGCGCGCAGGTTCTTGAGTGCTTGAAAAGTCACGGTCTTTTCGCCGGCAGCTATATACCAAAGCTTGACACGGACAAAATGCAGAACAGAATACTTATAGATTCCGATGAGATCGCGTGGATATCCATAAACATAAACGGGAACACCGCGTGTGTCGAGATAAAGGAGCGCGATATGGCGCAGCAGGAGCAACAGTCGTCAGCACCTGCAAATCTTGTCGCGTCGAAGGCGGGCAGGATAGCTTGGGTACAAATAATGCAAGGAAATATCGTGGTCAGAGAGGGGGATATAGTACAGCAAGGAGAGCTTCTGGTCAGCGGACTTTTTGATAGCAAGCTCGACGGATTCCGCGTTACAAGAGCGCAGGGCAAGATTTATGCCGAGACGTCGGAGGAATTTTATATAAAAATTCCTTACGATTATGAGGCAAAAGTATATACCGGAGAGCAATATTGTGACAAATATTTAAATTTTTTCGATTTTTCGGTAAAAATTTCGAAAAACAGTAGAAATAATTATACTTTTTATGATAAAATAAGTACAGTGGACAGTTATAGCTTTTTTGATGGGGAAATATTGCCTATATCAAAAACGACGGATAAATATTTAGAGTACGAAATCCTGCGCGCCACGCGCACCAAGGAGGAAGCAGAAGAGCTTGCGTACTTTGAACTCTCGCAGAAAATAAGAGAGCTTCCGTCCGATACGATACTGATACGCAAGGTTATCATTCCGCAGATACACGAGGATTTTTTTGCTTTGAGATGCGTTATTGTGTGTATTGAGAATATTGCGCAGACATCGGAGTTTGAGGTCGATATGATTCCGGTAGAATAAGGGAGGGTGTTAATGAGCACTAAAACTATAAAGGCAGACGGCCCGAATATCGTGTCTGCGATATTCGGCAGTTTCGATGCCAATGCAAAAGTCGTGGAGAGAAAGTTTGGAGTTACACTTTATAACCGACTTGCTGAAGACGGAAATGATGCTATCATTATTTCAGGGGATGACGAGGGTAGAGTAAAGCAGGCGTACGATGCGGTGGCATACCTTGTCAAAATGGCAAAATACAACGAGGATATAAACGAACAAAGCGTCATATATATTTGTGACATGGTGACCGCCGGACATGCAAGTGAGCTTGATGATCTTGGAGACGACTGCATTTGTGTTACCATGAAGGGAAAGCCTATCAAGGCAAAGACCGTGGGACAAAAGCAATATGTTCGCGCAATACAGAAGAATACAATAGTTATCGGTACAGGTCCCGCCGGTACGGGTAAGACCTTCCTTGCGGTCGCTATGGCGGTAAAGGCGCTTCGTGAAAAGCAGGTGTCAAGAATAATCCTTACAAGACCGGCTATTGAGGCGGGCGAAAAACTTGGATTTTTACCGGGTGACTTGCAGTCAAAGATAGATCCTTACCTTCGCCCTTTGTATGATGCTCTTTATGAGATGATGGGCGCGGAAAATTATCAGAGACAAGTGGAAAAGGGTGTGATCGAGATAGCGCCTCTGGCATATATGAGAGGAAGAACGCTTGATGATTCGTTTATAATTCTTGACGAGGCACAGAACTGTACTCCCGAGCAGATGAAAATGTTTTTGACGCGTCTTGGATTTAATTCAAAGGCGGTCGTTACGGGAGACCTTACGCAGACAGACCTTCCCTCGGGACAGAAAAGCGGACTTGCCATGGCGGTAAAGATACTTGCCGACATAGACGATATAGCGATACACAATTTTTCCGAGCGCGATGTAGTGCGTCATAAGCTCGTACAAAAAATCATACTTGCTTACGAAAAATTTGAGCGCGAGCAACAGGAAAAGTACGCGAAAAAAACAGCAGTTCAAAAGCCTAATCACAATAATAAGAACAACTAAAGGACGGACAGTGATATGAACAGAAAAATGAAGCTTAAAATATACTTTGAAAACGAGCAGGAAAAGCTCCCCATAACATACAAACTCAAGATGCTTGTCAGAGAAGCGGTGGAAGCAACTTTGGATTTTGAGGATTACAGAAATTTGTGCGAGGTCTCCGTTACGTTTACGGACAACGACGGTATTAGAGAGCTCAATAACAAATTCAGACAGATAGACCGACCTACAGATGTGCTCTCATTTCCACTTTTCGATTTCGAAGGCGATAGCGAAGAGCCCCCCGTTGATGAGATAATGAATATGCTCGGAGACATAGTAATTTCTCTTGAGCGCGCAAAAGAACAGGCGGATGAATACGGTCACAGCTTTGAGCGAGAGGTTGCATTCCTTTGCGTACATTCCATGCTACATCTTTTGGGATATGACCATGAGACGAGCGAGGAGGATGATAAAAATATGCGCGCCCGCCAGACCGAGATAATGAACATAATGGGACTTCAAGTTAAATAAAAGCGGAGGAAAATGCTTTGAAACCAAGCGAAAGACGCGCTCTCAGGGAGCAAAAACGTCAGGAAAATGAAAACGCAGAAATCAACCGCACCTCACACAGCCAAGAGGGAACCGCCCATGCTCCCCGCAAGGAAGGGTTTATTCAAAGCCATATAAGGCTGATAACCTTTATAATATGTATGGTTATACTTGTGTGGATAGTATTTCCCATCAGTATAGCTGAGATAGTGAAGAAATTCTCAAAGGAGGAGGATCTTCCAAAGATCACGTTAGATTACGTATGTAACGTATCCGAGATAGGCGAGGAGATACAGTGGCTTCACTTTGAAGACTATTCGTATAACGATATGAGCTACAAGACGGACGGCGTAAAGTACATAAAGCGTGAGTATCCCATAAAGGGTACGGGACTTGTCCTTTGGGTAGGAGGAGCATCTGATGAGGGCAGACCCGACTACGTGTATATTGTAGATATGGAGTATGGTACACCGCACATAGATATACGCAAAGACAGTGTTGATGAATTTCTGAAAAAAGTAGAACAGGCAAAAGAGGAAAGTCATGAGTAAGACAGTTTTTATAGCAATAGTCGGCAGACCTAATGTCGGCAAATCCACACTTATGAATACAATTCTCGGTGAGAAGGTGGCAATAGTTTCGTCCAAGCCCCAGACCACGAGAAACAGAATAATGGGAATACACACAGTAGAAGACAAGCAGTACGTGTTTCTTGATACTCCCGGCATTTTCAAGCCCCGCAATTCGCTTGGCACGTTTATGGTAAAGGCGGCAAACTCTACCATGCAGGATGCAGACGCGGTGGTGCTCGTTGCAGATACGGGAAAGCCGATAAGCGACATAGAGCAAAAGGTTATAGATTATGTAAAACGTACCGAAACACCTTGTATTCTCGCGCTTAACAAAATTGATATGTACCGTCGCGAGCAGATAGCCGAGACCATTGCGGCTTACGCGGCGCTCCATGATTTTGACGCGGTAGTTCCGCTTTGCGCGAAGAACGGAAAGGGAGTGGATGCGCTTCTTGGCGAATGCGAAAAATTCCTCGCGGAATCCGATTTCTTTTTCCCGGAGAATATGATCACGGACCAGTCCGAAAGACAGGTGGCTGCTGAGGTAATTCGTGAAAAATTGCTCCGTACACTGGATAAGGAGATACCTCACGGTATAGCGGTAGCGATTGAGGAATTCAAGGTCGAGGGCAAGCTTTGCCGTATTCGCGCGGAGATATTCTGCGAGAAGGCGTCGCACAAGGGAATTATCGTCGGCAAGAACGGCGAGGAGCTCAAGCGTGTCGGCTCATATGCCCGCGCAGACCTTGAGGAGATATTTGACATGAAGGTCTATCTTAACCTTTGGGTGAAGGTTAAGGAAAATTGGCGTGACAGCCAAAGAGGGATAACAGATTTTGGTTTCACAGAAGACTGATTTCTGATTACTTGCGATGGGAGGGTGAATATGCTTTTTGCGACTGACGGCATTGTAACGAAAGTAAGCGATGCAAACGGCAGTGACAAGTTTTTAAATATAATTACCCCTAACCGAGGACGTATAGGAGTTCTTGTTAAGGGAAGCCGTTCTCCCGAAAGTAAGACCGCGTCTCTGTCTCAGCTTTTTACATACGGAAATTTTGAGATATATGAAAAAAACGGAATGTACTGGCTTCGAGGCGGAATGGTTATAAATCCGTTTTACAATCTTTCCGAGGATATAGTTCGTATAGCAGCCGCAACTTATATGTGCGAGTTGGCAAACGAGTTGACCGATGAATCCGATGAGTGTGAGGATATATTGCGATTGTTGCTCAATTCACTCTATTTACTTGGCAGAGGTGACAAAAAAATACCTCTCATCAAAACCGTATTTGAAATGCGAGCAATGGCGCTTTCGGGATATACTCCCGACGTTTCTGCTTGCAGATACTGTCATGAAATGATAGCAGATGAAATGTATCTGGATATTCTTGGCGGTCGTATTATGTGCGCGGAGTGTTTTAATGATCGCGGAGCGCAGATGAAGAAGATCAAGAATGATTTTGACGACATTAGGGAAGCTAGCGTCATTTGCAGAATGACGTCTTCGGTTGCTGTTGCCTTGAAATTTATTCTCGGCTCACCGTCGGAAAAAATATTTTCCTTCGACATCAAGGATGAAGATGAGCTTGCTATGCTCTCTAAACTGTCCGAAACTTATGTTACCTCGCATTTGGGCAGAAGCTTTGATTCGCTTGAGTTTTATAATGCGGTCAAAAACTGTTGATGCCAAATAGCCCAACATATGCATTAAAAACCGCCGTGTCAAATCACCATTATGGTCAATTTGACACGGCGGTTTTTGATTTTTGTTATCTTCTGCGGCGACGTCTTTTCCCACTTTGAAAGCTTTTGCTACCCATAAAACAACCCATCACCCCACAAGCGATCATGAGACATCGTAACCCCCAGAATTTAACGGCACTCATATCCCCCGTTGTTGAGGGAAGCAGGGGATACATTAAAAGAGCAAGGATCACGTTCATAAAACAAAAGATCGCTGCGCAGAGAGCAATATTGCCCTTGAAAAGTCTGTAGCTGACAAATCCCCCGAGCATGGCGCATGGGTATGACAATACCGATGACACGATCAAAAGCGATTTTTCAGGATCGGGTTTTGTAAGCGAAAACAGAGCAGTAAGACTTATAACTACAATAGCGGCGGCGAGAGATATCAGCAGACCGCACAAGCAACATTTGACCACAAAAAATATTGACGATGTATCCTCTTTACTGTTTCTGTGGGTTTTGGATAAATATTTTTTTCTGGTGTCCATAAAAAAGCCTCCGAATACATATTTTACACTATCGGTAAAATATATGTGTCCGAAGGCTTTTTTATTCTTTTGTTATTTAATCAGTCAATGCTGTCCTCGGCTTTAACGTCAACTCTGCTTACTGCACTCTTGAGAATTCTGATCTTGGTGCAGTCGCGAGACGTTTCGATAACACACGTCTCTTCCTTGATGCTTATGATCTTGCCGATGATTCCGCCAATGGTTGTGATCTCATCACCCACCTGAAGATTTGCGAGCATGTCCTTTGTCTGCTTTTCCTGCTTTTTGTTTGAACGCCACATGAAGAAGAACATAGCACCGATGACTACGACCATCATAAGCGTCATTGCAAGTGAACCTCCGCCACCCATAGTTTTAATTCCTTCCTTTATATGCTTAAATTTCTTTCTACATCATTGTACACGAGCCATACCTTAAATTCAATAACTAATTGTAAATTTTTTTTGCTCCCGTGTATCGAATAATTTCAAAAAATTTGTTATTTTAGTTGCATTTTCATTTTGTGTGTGATATAATTACTATGTATAATTATATCTTAAGTAAAATAAGGACGAAAATCAGGAATATGAAAAGCAACTATCTTGAATGCGGAATCATAATAAATACACACGGGGTGGGCGGTGACGTAAAGCTTGAATCTCTTTGTGACACACCGCAGGTTCTTGCATCGTTTAAAAAAATATACTTCAAGGAAGGCGACGGCTACCGTGCCGCTAAGATACTGAAGGCATCTGTGTTTAAAAGCTTTGTTATTGCTCGCATTGAGGGTATTGACGATATGGACAAAGCTATTTCGTTGAAAAACACCACAGTATATGCGGCGAGAAAGGATTTCAAGCTTCCCGAAGGGAGTTACTTTATTGCAGACCTCATCGGTCTTGATGTAATTGATAACAAGAGTGGCAAGGTGTATGGGCAGATAACCGATGTGCAGAATAAGGGCGCGTCTGACATTTACGTTATAAAAACCCCGGACGGAGAAAGAATGATGCCCGCTGTTGCGGAATTCGTAAAGAAAACAGATCTTGATAAAGGAGTATTCGTAGAAGTCATTCCCGGAATGCTTTATGACTGAACAGAATAATGAGATTCGATATTATGACTCTTTTTCCGGACATGGTTGATTACATACTCGGAGAAAGTATTATAGGCAGAGCAAGAAAAAATAATTTTATAGATGTGCGTCTTCACAATATCAGAGATTATTCCGAGGACAAGCACCGCCGCGTTGATGACACCCCTTACGGTGGCGGCAAGGGAATGCTTATGATGGCGCCGCCTATATACAATTGCTATTCTGCCATTCTGAACGAGCAGGCAGAGGAGAGCTTTGTGCCCGAGAGCAGAAGGGTGATATATATGTCCCCCACAGGGAAGGTTCTCAATCAGAAGAAGGCAGAGGAGCTTTCAAAATACGACAACCTGATAATTCTGTGCGGTCATTACGAGGGAGTTGACAGGCGTATAGTCGATGAGATAGTTGACGAGGAGATATCTATCGGAGATTTTGTTCTTACAGGTGGAGAGATACCCGCGTGCATTTTGGTTGACTGCGTGGCAAGACTTGTGGATGGAGTTCTCTCGGATCCCGAGTGTCATGAAAAAGAAAGCATCTCATCGGGCATGTTGGAATATCCCCAGTATACACGGCCCTATGAGTTTCACGGTGTTAAGGTTCCCGATGTACTTATATCGGGGCATCATGCCAATATTGACAAATGGCGCGATGAAAGCGCGAAAAAATTAACGGAGCAGAACAGACCGGATCTGCTGGAAAAATGACGGTCAAATCCTTTGAGAGGAGGATATTTGAAAGATATGGACAAGATCACCGAGAGAGAACAGGGCAAAAAAAGAACCGGCGGGTCTTTCTTTGGCAGACTTTGCCATGGTTTTTTGAACGTGATGAATTCACTGTTTGTAAAAAGCCACGTAGGCGGTAATATCGTATCAAGCGAAAGCCGTTATGAGAGCAGTACGATTGGCGAGGCAACCAAGAAGGAAAAAAGAAAGAGAACTTCACGTATAGCCGATTGGGTAAATATATTTTTAGCGAAAAGCAAGACAGCCCTCTTTTGCAAAGGCTTGACAAGAGCTGTCATGTCAATGTCGGTAAACGTATATGCGATATTCTTCACGGTGTACGGTATAACCTCGGCATTACTTAATTATGCTATGATGTTTATTGATTGGGGCGACGGACACAGTCTTGAAGGACTTATTGTGTCGGTCGTGACGGTTATTCTGTCTATCCCATTTCTCACATCCTCAAAGTCCTTGACAGAGGTGGTCTCAGGCAGCCTGGTAATGGGCAAGGTGGTCAGATCGTTTTTGCTTATACCGGAGGAAAATCTTGTTACGAAAAAGCGCATAGGATCGACCGCATATATGCTTATATTTGCGGCATTGGGACTTTTGGCGGGCGCCGCAACGTATTTCGTTCACTCGCTTACAGCACCGCTTGTGTTTTTCGCAATAGTAGTTTTTCTTGTTATAATGTCTTTCCCGGAATCGGGAGTGATGTTGATAGCGGTAACGGTTCCTTTTTTGCAGTATGCAGATAACTTAAAAGTAATACTGCCTATACTTGTGTGTACGACTTGCGCATCGTTTTTCTTGAAGGTATGGGGCGGAAAAAGAGTCAAAACAAGATCCTCCGAGGGAGTTATGTTTTCCTTCTTTTGCATATTGCTTGTAATCGGCTCGAGTTTTACTCTTGGTGGATGGCATACGTTCAGTGACGGTTTGTATGCTATGTTGTTCATGGTCGGGGGATTTTACGTTACCAAAAATCTCATGAGAAGCAAAGAAAAGCTTCGCGTGTGTACCAGGGCATTGATAATATCGTTCGGTATTCTTGTTTTTATGGGAATATGGGATCTGATATATGGAAAGGGCGCGGCAGAGGTTATCAAGTCGTCGCTTAACGACATAAGCTCACTGGTTTCCGAAAGAGTATTTTACATAGCTGACAGCGCATCGAATTTTGGCATTATAGCTTGTCTTATATGTCCAATACTGTTTTGCCATGCTTGTTCCAAAAAAAGCATTTCGGGAAGTGTCATTTCATTCATTTGCTTTATTGCGGCTATAGCAGCATCGCTTATATACGGAACCTACGAATCCCTTATAGCTATGTCAGTTGGACTTTTGGCATATATTATTTTTAAAAGCAGAAAATCTTTTGCGGCACTCCTTATAACCGTAACTGTTATAAGCATCGGAATAATGCTTGCCGTATCATTTGTGCCTGATGAAATTACAAATCGGGCGGTAACTGCAGTTGAAGACTATATTCCCGTTTCCGATCCTCAGACCGAAATACAGGACGAGGTGGAGCGTGATGTCCGGACAATGCTGAAGGACGGCAATCTTTCGGGAATAGGCGTGGGTGAACATGCATTTAATAAAACATTTGCCAACTATTCTTCTGAGGTGTCGGAGGAAGCGACGGGCCCGTCTAATTTGTATTTGCAGATAATATGCTGGTCGGGTGTAGGTGGACTTATAGTGTTCATTATCTTTTTCGTATTGGTGTTTAAGAAGGCAATAGGATACATAATTACATCAAAGGATAAAGAGATACGTAGCACGGTTTTGGCATTGACGTGCGGATTAGCTTCTGCGTTGATACTTGGCATGGTCACATGCCTGTGGAATGATGTGAGAATGCTATATTTGTTCTGGATGATGACGGGACTGCTGTGCGCTTGTGTTAAGCTCGGACGAGAGGAAGAGGACAGAAATGCACTTTTCTACACGTTTGAAAACAATACGGCAGACATTTGCGTAAGATGGAAAAAATGATATCTTATGATACACGAAAGGAATTGCTGAGATGAATGATAATAAAAATATATCTCCCGAAGAAAAGAAGGACCTGAAGCATGCCGACATGAACAGATTCGGCACGGAAAGTCTTGATAACTCTGCTTTTGGCAGTGCGGAGATTGTTCATAAGGAGCGAACAAAAGAAAAGCAGCAGATACGCGGGGAGAGAGCTGCGGAAAATAAGAAAAGCAGAAATATACCGTTGGCATTGGATATAACTATTGCCGTAGTGGTGGTGTTGTTTGCCGCCGCGCTCGTGGTCGGTATTTATTTTATGTTCCAGCACTATACTGCGGGATATAAAAATGTAGATATTGAATATACTGTCGCAATAGAAGATGGCAACTTTGGTTTGGGTGAGGATCTGACAAAGCTGAAAGAGAAGGATGTCTATCTTGATTTTGAAGGCAACTCGCTGTACTTTGGTAAGATCACAGATGTAAAGGTCAAAAAATCGCACGGCGGTACAAGACAGGTAACGGTGAGCATTACTACCGATTCCGAATATAAAGAGGGAGAGGGGTATTCCGTTGACGGACACAGAATCGCCGTGGGCAGTGAATACTGTTTGCGTATAGATCAGACGGAGTTTGATGCTACGGTTGTAGAGCTTGTGAAGGGGGGTAACAAATAATGAGAGATAATGCAGGCAAAAAGAGAATCGGCTTTAATGTATTTGATGTTTTCATTATACTTCTCGTTGTTATTCTCATAGCTACCGTGGGATACAAAATATACCAGACCACCTCCAAGGAAGCGCGAAAGGACAATCCTACGTGTACCGTGGTTTTCGAGTGTGACAGTGAGTATGATAGCCTCGGTGGGTATTTGAAAAACGGTGATGCTGTGTACCTAAAATCCACAGGACAGCTTTTAGGCTATATGTACGCATCGTCAACAAATGATGTTGTTCAGATCGTATCTAAAAACGATAAAGAAGATGTACAGACCGATAAGGAAGATGCATCAGAGCTTCCCGGTGAAAAGAATGTAGAGATTGGAGCAGTTTACAGCCGTGTGAAATATACCGGAAAGCTCCGTCTGAACGGAAATGCGGAAAAGAGCCGCGAGGGTGCATTTTATATTCTTGAAGGAATGAACATCACGGTTGGAAGCGAAATAGAAGTATATACCGATAACGCAGAATTTACAATAGTTGTGAAGGAATTAATAGACAAAAACAGCTGATGCTGTTTTGACGTGCCGGAACTCGATTATTTTCAAAAACGCACCGTATTTGTGTATTTTGTAAAAAATATGATACCGAATATGTGCAAAATTGCTCCATATTGACACTTGATTTTGTTTCTGTCTTTTGATATACTTATTACAGTTAGAAGTGTATCGATACGCATCGGTACAGCATTGGAACAAAACCAATATTGGGCATTGATGTGCCCGCGAATAGGAGTAAGCTAATATGAAAACTCGCGAAGTAGTTGTAACAAATGACAGCGGTCTTCACGCAAGACCTGCAACTTTCTTTATTCAGAAGGCAAATTGCTATAAGTGCTCCATATACGTTGAAAAGGACGATCGCAAAGTAAACGCAAAGAGTTTGCTCGGCGTACTTTCACTTGGTATTGCAAAGGGTATGACGATCACCCTTATCGCCGATGGACAGGATGAAGAGGCTGCGCTCAATGGACTCGCTGCGCTTGTGAACTCTGGATTCAACGAATAATCGAGGCAAAAGAAAACGGCACGGAACAGTTCTTTTTTGAGAACGTCCGTGCCTTTTTGTCTAAAAACAGGGAGAGGAGATATTTATGGCTCAAACTAAAGAAGATATTAAGCGCTTGCTTGAAAAAGCCAATACACTCCCTATGCGCCCCGGCGTGTATATCATGAAAAATTCCGTTGGAAGCGTGATATACGTAGGTAAATCACGCAAGTTGAAAAATCGGGTAAGTCAATATTTCCGTTCGGGAGAAAAAAACACAAAAACCGCACACATGGTATCGCAAGTAAAAGAATTTGAATATTATGTATGTGATACCGAAATCGAGGCGTTGACACTTGAAAATACACTTATCAAGCAGTATTCGCCCAAATATAATATTCGCCTTAAGGATGCGAAATCCTATCCGTATATAAAGATAACCGAAGGCGAATATCCGTCTCTTATTATGACAAGAAAGCGCGAAAACGACAAAGGAAGATATTTTGGTCCTTATTCCGGTGTATCTACGGTGTATTCGATAATAAACACCTTGTCGGGCGCGTTGGGACTTTATACATGCAAACGCAAATTTCCCAAGGATATAGGCAAGGACAGGCCGTGTATATATTATCAGATAGGCAAATGCTGCGGTGTTTGCACTGGCAGGATATCTTCCGCCGAATATGCCGAGAAGATAAAATATGCGTCGGATATTTTGCGCGGCAATACGGATGAGGTCAAGAATGAGCTTACCGAAAAAATGTACACGCTCGCAGAAAAAGAGCTGTACGAGGCGGCAGCAAAGTGTAGAGATACAATATCCGCGCTTGACCGTTTAAGTCAAAAGCAAAAGGTGGTCGCTTCTCCCGATACAGAACACGATATCATAGCTTTGTACTCGGATGATGTGTGTACTGCGATATCGGTCATGTATATAAGAAACGGCGCGATGAGTGATAAAAATGACAAGGTTTACGGCTCCGACAGGATAATTGATGAGAGCAATATAAGTTCATTTATATGCGAGCATTATCTGAGTCGGGAGTATATACCCAAAAGCATTTTGCTGACGTTTGAGATGGACGATTTGGAAAAAGAGATGCTTTCTGAATATTTAACGTCTCGCGCAGGCCATAAAGTGAAGATAAAAACTCCCGAAAGAGGAGATACGAAGATGCTCTGCAATATGGCGAGAGACAATGCCGCGGAGCAGGCAAAGCTGTATAAAATTGAGAATGAAAAGGACGAGAAGGTGCTTTTGCGCCTCGCGGAGCTTTTGTGTCTTGAAACTTATCCTGAGAGAATAGAGGCTTACGATATTTCAAATATCGGCAAAGAGCATATTACAGCCGGAATGATAGTTACAGAGGGAAGGTCGTTCAAACGCTCGGATTACAGAAGCTTTAAGATCAAAAGTCTTGAAAATACCACCGACGATTACGCTTCTATGAGAGAGGTCATAAGCAGACGTCTTGATCATTTGTCTGATGGTGAAGGATCTTTTTCACACATTCCCGATCTTATACTTCTTGACGGTGGAAAAGGGCATGTGTCTGTAGTGAAAGAGCTTATGAGAGAGAGAGGAATAGACTATATTCCTGTGTTCGGCATGGTAAAGGACGATTTTCATAAGACCAGAGCTCTGTGTACCGAGATCGATGAGATAAATATATCCAAAGAAAATGCCTTGTTCGTATTCATATACAAGATACAAGAGGAAGTCCACAGATACACGGTGTCCAAAATGGACAGCGCAAAGCGCAAAACTCTCACAAAGTCCTCACTGACCAAAATAAAGGGGATTGGCGATGCAAAGGCAAAGCTGTTGCTCAAAACCTTCGGCGGACTTGCGGGAGTTGAAAAGGCGAGTGTCGAGGAGCTGACCAAGGTTTCGGGAATTACCGAGACTTTGGCGAAAAATATAAGAGAATACTTTGATAAAGGCAAAAACAGGTAAATATTATGATGAGAATAATCACGGGCAAGGCACGCGGTGTTAAGCTCAAAACACTTGAGGGTGATGCTACAAGACCTACGTCCGAAAGAAGCAAGGAAGCACTTTTTTCAATGCTTCAGTTTGATATAGAAGGCAGAGAGGTGCTTGACCTTTTTGCGGGCTCCGGACAGCTTGGGCTTGAGGCTCTTTCAAGAGGGGCTGCAGCTGCTACTTTTGTAGATAAATCCAAGCAAGCCACGAAAATAATAGACGAGAATGTAATCAAAACAAAGCTGCTTGACGGGGCAAGGGTAATATGCTCGGACGTGACGGATTTTGTCCGTACAGTGCGAGGCAGAAACAAATACGACATCGTATTCATTGATCCCCCGTACGCACAGCAAATAGCTGTACAGACTGCAAAAAGCCTTTACGACGCAAGGCTTTTAAAGCCAACATCTATAGTGTGTTGTGAAAGCAGTGAACAGGATATTTTTGCGACGTGTCCCGACGCGGCTCAAATTTTTGCGGTTATAAAGCAGAAAAAATTCGGAATATCCTATATTACACTTTTGGGATTGAAGGGAGAGGATGAACAATGAAAGCTCTCATGCCGGGAAGCTTTGATCCGATGACGCTCGGACACCTTAACATTCTTGAGAGATGCGCGCCCATGTTTGAAAAAATATACGTGGCAGTGATGAATAACGACATGTCTAAGTATGAGGAGGGAGCGAGTTCAAAGACTTATATGTTCACTCCAAATCAAAGACTGGAAATAGTGCGCGCGACCGTGTCGCACATTCCAAACGCAGAAGCGGTTCTGTGGGAGGGAAAACTTATAGATTTTTGCGACGAATACGAGACTGTCGCGGTCATTCGCGGAGTCCGGAACACAAAGGACTTTGAATACGAGCTTATTCACGCAAAGTACAACCGCGAGCATAATGCGCGCGCACAGGCGATATTTGTGCCTGCGGATGAAAAGTATGACGGATTAAGCTCAACAAAAATCAGAGAAGTTATAGCTAAGGGTGAGCTTTCAGCTCTCGAGGGAAGTGTTCATCCCGACGCTTTGACTTATATAAAACAATTAAATTTAAAATCAGAAAGGGATTAAACAACATGGCTACAAAGACAAAAAAGAGCGTACTTGCTGAGATAATCATCTCGCTCGTATTCGGACTTCTTTTCGGAGGACTTATTCTCCTTATCGCAAATCTTCTTGATGCAACCGACATCATTAAGTGGTGTCTCATTATCGCGGGTGTTATCATCGCGGTAACGAATATTGCTCCCCTTATCAGAGGAATCGTACATATTACCGAAAAGGGTGGAGTTCTTGACGTTATATTCTCCGCGCTCGGAATAGTTCTCGGTGTTCTTCTTGCAATATTCAACATAGGTGTACTCGGTGACGTAATAACTGTCCTCTTGGCTGTTTACCTCATCGTTTTCCCCATCATCAGAATTATCATTGCTCCTTCCAAGAAGGAACAGCTTTCCAAGGAATGGATAAGAATTCTTATCGGCGCGATCCTTATCGTGTTCATGCCCTTTATTTTCGGTTCGCTCAACACAATAGTTGACCTCGTTCTCACAATCGTAGGTATTGTTATTATTGTTCTTACAGTGATTTCTTTCGTTCTTTCTCTTATCGCTTACATAAAGGCAACAAAGAAGGCTGACGAAGAAGCTCCCGTTGAAGTTGAGGCAACAGAGGAATAATTCTACAACAAAAGCACAATAATTAAGATATGGAAAAATTCATTCTTAAAAGTGAATATCAAGCCTCGGGCGATCAGCCCGAGGCTATCGAGGGGCTGGTGCGCGGCATTCGAGAGGGCCGTCGTATGCAGACTCTTTTGGGCGTCACGGGATCGGGTAAGACCTTTACTATGGCAAACGTTATAGCGCAGATAAACAAGCCCACCCTGGTGCTCGCGCACAACAAAACACTTGCGGCGCAGCTCTGTACTGAATTTCGGGAGTTTTTCCCCGATAACGCGGTTGAGTATTTCGTGTCCTATTATGACTACTATCAGCCCGAGGCGTATATTCCCGGCAAGGATATGTATATTGAGAAGGATGCGCTTGTCAACGACGAGATAGACAGACTTCGCCATTCGGCTACGAGCGCTCTTTTCGAGAGAAGAGACGTCATTATCGTAGCCTCTGTGTCGTGCATATATTCACTCGGTGAGCCCGATGAGTACAAGGGTCTTGTGCTGGCTCTCCGTCCGGGAATGATAATGTCGCGCGAGGAGCTCATACAGCGACTGGTCGCTATCAGCTATACGAGAAATGATATGAGTCTCGCGCGTGACAGCTTCCGCGTGCGTGGGGATACTCTTGAGATAATCCCCGCAAATATGGACGACAAAGCCATAAGAATTGAATTTTTTGACGACGAAATTGACAGAATATCCGAGGTAAATATCGTGACGGGAGAGCTGGTGCGACTGCTTTCCTACGTCGCCATTTACCCTGCAACTCACTACGCCGTGTCGGACGAGAAGCGCGAAGCGGCGATAGCTGATATTATGAATGAGATGTACGACCGCGTAGAGTATTTTGAGTCCGAGAATAAGCTAATTGAGGCGCAAAGAATAAAAGAGCGCGTCAAGTATGATATGGAGATGCTCCGTGAAATCGGCTTTTGCTCGGGAGTTGAGAACTATTCAAGAGTTCTCGCAAGACGCCCGGCGGGCTCGACACCTTACACTCTTCTCGACTATTTTCCCGAAGACTTCATAATGTTCATAGACGAGTCTCACGTAACTTTACCGCAGGTACGGGGAATGAGTGGGGGAGATACAGCAAGAAAGAAAAACCTTATAGACTATGGATTCAGACTCCCCTCGGCATACGACAACAGACCGCTTTATTTTGAGGAGTTTGAGTCAAAAATAAATCAGGCGATATTCGTCTCCGCAACGCCCGGAGACTATGAAAATTTACACTCGGAGCAGACCGTTGAGCAGATAATTCGCCCCACGGGACTTGTTGACCCCGAGCTCGAGGTGCGCCCCATTGAGGGACAGATAGACGACCTTATGGGAGAGATACGTGAGCGCACCAAAAAGGGAGAGAGGGTACTTGTGACCACTCTAACCAAAAAGATGGCGGAGGACCTTACCGAATATCTTGAAACTAATGAAATTAAGGTCAGATATATTCATCATAACGTGGATACAATGGAGAGAATGGAGATAATCCGAGATTTGCGTCTCGGCGTTTTCGACGTTCTCGTTGGCATAAATTTGCTCCGCGAGGGACTTGACATTCCCGAGGTGTCGCTTGTAGCGATACTTGACGCGGACAAGGAGGGTTTTTTGCGCGCAGAGCGCTCCCTCATTCAGACCATAGGACGCGCGGCGAGAAACGCAAGCGGAAAGGTCATAATGTACGCAGACAGCATAACAAATTCAATGGCGGGCGCGATACGCGAGACCGAGCGCCGCCGCAAGATTCAGATGGCGTACAATGAGGCGCACGGCATCACGCCTAAAACGATCATCAAGGGGGTGCGCGACGTTATTGACATAGGCGTCTCTGAGGATACCTCCAAGAAAAAACAGACCAAATCAAAGAAGAAGATGACAGCGCAGGAAAAGGACAAGCTCATCGCATCGATGACTGTCGAGATGAAGAACGCGGCTCGCAAGCTGGACTTCGAACGCGCCGCATACCTGCGTGACGAGATAAAGAGAATAAGGGAAGAATAGAGATGTGCGGGAGGAGCAAGCCCCTCCCATACAAAAAAATATTGCGATACAAAGGAAGGTAAAACAAAATGCGAGAAAGTTCTTTGGGTTACCTTTCTTTCAAGAAAGGTAACATGGCACAAAAAATTACTATAAGAGGAGCGAGGGTACACAACCTCAAAAATATTGACGTTGACATACCGAGGGACAAGCTTGTCGTGCTTTCGGGACTGTCGGGAAGCGGTAAGTCTTCACTGGCGTTTGACACGGTCTACGCCGAGGGACACAGACGCTTTGTTGAGTCACTCTCAAGCTATGCGAGAATGTTTCTCGGTCAGCTTGACAAGCCCGATGTAGATATCATTGAGGGGCTCTCTCCGTCTATTTCCATAGACCAGAAAACAACATCGAAAAATCCCCGTTCAACAGTCGGAACGGTGACTGAAATATACGACTATCTGCGTCTGCTTTACGCGCGTATTGGCGTGCCGCACTGTCCTGTTTGCGGCAAAGAAATACGTCAGCAGAGCGTTGACCAGATAATCGAGCGCGTGACGGCGCTCCCCGAGGGTGAAAGATTTATGATACTTGCGCCCGTTGTACGCGCGCAAAAGGGAATGCACGAAAAGGTGCTGACTGACGCCAAAAAGAGCGGATACGCGCGTGTCAGAATAGACGGCAGTATTTACGATTTGTCCGAGGAAATAAAGCTTGACAAGAACAAAAAACACTCCATAGAGATAGTGGTTGACCGACTTGTAATGAAGGACGGCATACGCCCGCGCCTTGCGGACTCGGTCGAGAGCGCGCTCTCGGCGGCGGACGGACATCTGCTCGTCGTCACTCTGCCGCGTGACGGTAGTGACGGCGAGGAGCTTTCGTTTTCGCAGTCCTATGCCTGTGAGGAGCACGGAATATCCGTCGGAGAGCTTGAGCCGAGAATGTTCTCGTTTAATAATCCGCAGGGCGCGTGCCCACACTGCTCGGGACTTGGCGAGACCAGACGAATTGCGCTTGACAGAGTTATTCCCGATAAATCACTGTCTCTGCGTGAGGGAGCTATAAATGTAAACGGCTTCAAAACACTTGAGGACGAAAGCTGGAACGGACCGCTTTTCTCGGCGGTTGGCGAAAAATTCGGTTTTGACCTCAACACACCCATAAAGGACTTCTCAGATAAGGCTTACGACGTGCTTATGTATGGAAGCGGTGCTGAAAAATACGACGTGGTAAGATATTTCGGTGGCGAGGCGCACAGACGTCTTGCATCTTTTGATGGCGTTGTTCCTATGATAGAGCAGAGAATGGCTATGGGTATGGCGGCTGAATATTACGAGCAGTTTGTGGAGGAAGCGCCTTGCGCGTACTGCCACGGACAGAGACTTAACCCCCTATCGCTTGCAGTGACTGTCGGCGGCATAAATTTGCACGACTTTTGCGCTATGTCGGTTGAAAAAGAGCTTGATTTTGTAAACAATCTCACTCTGACCGAAACAGAGCAGGAAATATCCCGCGAGATACTCAAGGAAATAAGAGCAAGACTGGGTTTTCTTGTAAGCGTAGGACTTGAATATCTTACACTCTCTCGAAAGGCGGGAACGCTGTCTGGCGGCGAGGCGCAGAGAATAAGACTTGCCACGCAGATAGGCTCGTCACTCGTGGGCGTGCTTTATATACTTGACGAGCCCAGCATCGGACTTCACCAAAGAGATAATTCCAAGCTGATAGCGACGCTCAAACGCTTGCGCGATATAGGAAACACAGTAATCGTCGTTGAGCACGACGAGGAGACTATGCAGGAATCTGACTATATTGTTGACATTGGTCCGGGCGCGGGTATCCACGGCGGCCACGTGGTCGCGGCGGGTACTCCCGACGAGGTCAAAAACAACCCGGATTCAATCACAGGCGCGTATCTGTCGGGCAGAATGAAGATAAACGTGCCCGAAAGTAGACGTGAGGGCAACGGAAAATTTTTGACCGTCAGGGGCGCGGAGCAGAATAACCTTAAATGTATTGACGTGGATATACCGCTCGGCAAATTTGTCTGCGTGACGGGTGTTTCGGGCTCCGGTAAATCCTCGCTTGTAAACGGCATAATCTATCCAAAGCTCGCGCATGACCTTAACCGCGCGATAGCTTATCCGGGCAAAAACAAAGGTATTGACGGGCTTGAAAATCTTGACAAGGTAATATGCATTGACCAAAGCCCGATAGGACGAACGCCGCGTTCAAATCCCGCCACGTACACGGGACTGTTTACGGACATTCGCGACCTTTTCGCGCAGACCAAGGACGCAAAGGCAAAAGGATACAACGCGGGCAGATTTTCCTTTAACGTCAAGGGCGGCAGATGCGAAGCCTGCGAGGGTGACGGTGTCAAATGTATTGAAATGCACTTTTTGCCCGACGTTTACGTCACCTGTGACGTCTGCAAGGGAAAGAGATATAACCGCGATACGCTTGAAGTGAAATATAAGGGTAAAAATATTTTTGACGTGCTTGATATGTCGGTCGAGGAGGGAATAACCTTCTTTGACGGACTGCCAAAGATACAGCGCAAGCTCCAAACGCTTTACGACGTGGGACTTGGATACGTCAAAATAGGTCAGTCGTCCACCACGCTTTCGGGCGGTGAGGCGCAGAGAGTAAAGCTTGCAACCGAGCTTTCCAAGCGTAGCACGGGAAGGACGATATATATTCTTGACGAGCCTACGACGGGACTTCATACGCATGATGTTGCAAAGCTCCTTGAGGTGCTCAATCGCCTTTGCGATGGTGGAAACACGGTGCTTGTTATTGAGCATAACCTTGACGTGATCAAGACCGCTGACCATATCATCGACCTTGGTCCTGAGGGAGGTGACGGTGGTGGAACGATAGTTGCCACCGGCACGCCTGAGGAGGTTGCCAAGATCAAGGGCTCTTACACAGGGCAGTATTTGAAGAAAATTTTAGAAAAATAAAATAGCCTTCCCCAGCGGGGGAAGGTGGCGCCGAAGGCGACGGATGAGGTGTTTTGTGGCACAAACTAACTACTCATCCACCGCAAGTGGGCACCATTTCCTCACAAGGTAAGGCTATAACGTGCCGCAGGCACGCAGCATTTGTGAGGATAGGAGTCAAGAGGAAAGGGAGGAATCACCCCCCTTTTCTTTTTGCGGCGTTTTTGGTCACTTTTTGCCGCTATTGTCAAAAAGCGACAACAAAAGAAAATTCAAAAAACTTATAGACACAAAATCAAAAAAGTGATATAATCATCTTAATAAAGAACGAAAAAGGATTTTAGAATGCTCCACTCCTACCATAACCACACCTACCGCTGCAACCACGCAGACGGAACAGAAAGAGAATATATAGAGGAAGCTATCGCCGCTGGAATAAAAACCCTTGGCTTTGCCGACCACGTTCCCATGCCGTTTGGCGGCGAGTACTACTCATTTTTCAGAATGAAATTAAACGAGACGGACGAATATTTCAAAACTCTCGAATCGCTCAAAAAAGAATACTCAAGCGATATAAAAATCCGTATCGGATTTGAAGCTGAGTATTACCCCGACGTATTCCCCAAAATGATAAATTTTCTCAAGGATTACCCTTACGAATACCTCATTCTCGGTCAGCATGCGTTGGGAAACGAGGAAAATGATCATTACTGTTCAAGAAAAACAACAGACAAAAATCAATTGACACGCTATATAGACCAAGTTACAGAAGGGATTTCAACCGGTAAATTCCTCTATATCGCCCACCCCGATATATTGAATTTTGTGGGCGACGATGACTTTTACAGAGCCGAGATGAGCCGATTTTGCAAATTTGCAAAGGAAAAGAACATCCCTCTTGAAATAAACGTCCTCGGTATGCGCGAGGGCAGAAATTACCCCAATGCGGAATTCTGGAGGCTCGCCGCAGAGCACGGTTGTGAGGCAGTTCTCGGCGCGGATGCGCACCACTCCTACCATGTACATGATACGGAAAACATCAAAAAAGCAAGAGATCTTGCGGATAGTGTAGGAATAAAAATGATCGAAACTCTTGAAGACAGATTGGATAAGTAAAATGAAAGATACAACATTCCATCCCATAAAGCATTTTCGTACTATAACAAAGCACAGACACAAGGTCATCTCCCACTGCTTTCGCGCAGGAATAGGATGGCAGGGGCTTTTCCACGACCTGTCAAAATATTCGCCCACGGAGTTTTCCGAGGGTGCAAGGCATTATCTCGGCACGCGCAGTCCCAACGAGCGTGCCCGTGAGCTTTACGGATACTCGCTTGCATGGATGCACCATAAGGGACGAAACAAGCATCATTACGAGTATTGGAGAGACGTCGATCCCAAGATAAAGCAGTATGTTCCAATAGAGATGCCTCTGCGCTACGTTACTGAAATGTTCTGTGACCGTGTTGCCGCATGTAAGATATATCGCGGCAAGGATTATACCGACAGCGCGGCGCTTGAATATTTTTTGCGCGGAAACGCGAAAAATATAATGCACCCCAACACAGCCGTGCTTTTGCAGAGCTGGCTTGAAATGCTTGCGCAAAAGGGAGAAGATGAGACTTTCTCCTATATAAAAAAGCTCAACAGATCAAATAAATCATAAAAAACATAAGCTCCTCATACTATTATGTAGATAATAGAGAGGAGCTTTTTTATGAAATTTAAAAAACTTTTATGTGTTTTTCTGACAGCGCTGATGCTTTTATCTCCTGTCAACGTGTATGCGACAGATTATACGTATCCCACTGACGATGGGGCGATAAATACTTCTTTGGACCAATCCGTGGAGGGAAATGAATTTGACTGTAAAAGCGCGATTTTGATGGAAGCAAACACGGGCAAAATCCTTTATACGCAAAACGCAGATGAGGCTTTACCGCCTGCATCGGTTACCAAGGTAATGACACTTTTGCTTGTTATGGAGGCGATTGATGCAGGAAAAATAAAACTGACCGACAGCGTATCTGTCAGTGAGCATGCGGCATCAATGGGCGGTTCACAAATATTCCTTAAGGTCGGCGAGGAAATGAGCGTTGAGGATATGTTAAAAAGCGTTGTTATTGCCTCGGCAAATGATGCTGCCTGCGCTTTGGCGGAATTTGTTTGCGGAAGTGAGGGAACATTTGTTGAACAAATGAATGCTAAAGCCAAATCGCTCGGTATGAAAAATACCCATTTTGAAAACACCAACGGGCTTGACGATACTGCGCAGAATCACGTCACCTCTGCGCGAGACATAGCCATAATGTCACGGGAGCTTATAAAACACAAAAAAATATTGGAATATAGCTCTATTTGGATGGATACGGTCAGAAATGGGGCATTCGGACTTACCAATACCAATCGTTTGGTAAGGTTTTATAAGGGGTGTACAGGGCTTAAGACCGGCTCCACAGATAAGGCGGGATTTTGCATAAGCGCTACCGCAGAGAGAGAGGGAGTTTCTCTTATTTGCGTTATTATGGGCGCACCGACACGTGACGTGCGAAACAGTATAGCCACCAAGCTATTGGACAGAGGATTTGCAAATTTTGAAATGTATAGCGTCAAGGGAGATGTTTTGGCGGATATTCCGATCAAGGGAGCTATGAATGATTTTACTCAAGGAAGCTTTGAAAAATTCACATATCTTGCTCCCAAGGGCTCGGCATCAAAGATAACCCGAAGCATAATTATAAACGACAATCTGTGCGCGCCGCTTGTGAAGGGAGACGTAATAGGTCGCGTGGTGTATCTTCTTGATGGCAAGGAGATAGGCTCTGTAGATATAGTAGCTTGTAATGATGAGAAGAAAATTCAGTATTTTGATCTGTTTTTGCGCGGAATTTCGCGATATTTTCTGAAATAAAAGTGATTTGAGCTATTGCAAAACGCTTGGGCTTATGATATAATAAAGTCAATAAAATGAAAGGAATTTACAAAATGTCAGTAAAATTAAACGATAAGTACTTATCAGGTTTTGTAAGTCAGCATGAATATGATTGCATCCGCCCTCTCCTTACATCTGCTCACGAGCAGATAGTTAACAGAAACGGCGCGGGAAATGATTTTCTCGGTTGGGTAGATCTCCCCGAAAATTATGACAAAGAAGAGTTTGCTCGCATAAAGGTTGCGGCTGAAAAGATCAAAAAGAGCTGTGACGTATTCATAGTTATCGGTATCGGCGGCTCGTATCTCGGCGCTCGCGCGGTCATCGAATTCCTCAAGTCCCCCAATTACAACAATATTAAAAAGGATACCCCCGATATTTATTTTGCAGGCTGTGATATAAGCGCGGCTTCTATCGCTGAGCTTGTGGAAATATGCGAGGGCCGTGACGTTTGTATCAACGTTATCTCAAAGTCTGGAACGACTACGGAGCCTGCCGTTGCGTTCAGAGTATTCCGCGGAATGCTTGAGAAAAAATACGGCGTTGAGGGTGCAAAAGAGAGAATTTTCGTCACAACCGACAAGGCTCGCGGAACTCTCAAGGGCTTCTCGGATAAGATGGGCTACGATACCTACGTAGTACCCGATGACGTTGGCGGAAGATTTTCAGTCCTCACCGCAGTAGGACTCCTTCCCATAGCAGTTGCGGGCATTGATATCGATGCTCTTATGCAGGGCGCGGCAGACGCGAGAAAGGCTTATTCCGTAAACGATATTGAAACCAACGACGCGTACAGATACGCAGCTATAAGAAACATACTTTACAACAAGGGCAAGACCACCGAAATTCTTGCAGGATACGAGTCATACGCGAGAATGTTCAACGAGTGGTTCAAGCAGCTTTACGGCGAGAGCGAGGGCAAGGACCAAAAGGGAATTTTCCCTGCGTCGGTCATTTTCTCGACAGACCTTCACTCGCTCGGTCAGTATATTCAGGACGGCATGAGAAACCTCTTTGAAACGGTCATCTCCATTGAGGACACGGGTGTCTCCTTCAATATTCCCTATGACGAGGAGAATATTGACGGACTCAATTTCGTGGCGAATACCGACCTCAATACAGTCAAAAAGCTTGCTATGCAGGGAACACTCCTCGCGCATGTTGACGGCGGCGTACCCAACATTCTTATTGAGGTCGCCGACAGAAGCGCGTACTCCATGGGATATCTTATTTATTTCTTTGAGATCGCGTGTGCCGTTTCCGGATATATGCTCGGTGTAAATCCCTTCAACCAGCCCGGAGTTGAGGCGTATAAGAAAAATATGTTTGCGCTTCTCGGAAAGCCCGGATACGAGGACATGAAGGCAGAACTCGAAGCGCGTCTCAAATAATCCAAAAAAATTCAAGAAATTGTATTATACCACTTGAAAAATAGCAAATTTTGTGCTATAATATGAAAAACAAGACCGGCAACCGAGATATTTTGGTCAAGGTAATGGAATTTTAAATACTTATATAAAGCCGCGCTTGCGTGGCGAGGAGGTTAATTATGTTAAAGCTTATCATCGGTGTTAAGGGAACAGGTAAGACAAAGGCCCTCATCAACACAGTAAACGAAGCAGCGGAAAAGTCCGCGGGTACAGTTGTTTGTATCGAAAAGGGAATAGGACTCCGCTTTGATATTAAGTACAGTGTAAGACTTATAAATACAAACGAATACCTTATTTTTGATGCAGATGCTCTTTACGGCTTCATCGCAGGCATTCTTGCAAGCAACCATGACGTAACAGACGTATTTGTTGACTCTGCGCTCAAGATCGCAAACAACGATATCGTTGCATTCGACACATTCGTAAAAGAGGTTGACGAGCTTGCGACCAACCTCAACGTAAATATCGTTATGACGTCTTCTATCCCCGCTGAAGAAGCAAGCGATATTGTAAAGAAGTATCTCTAATACTTAAATAAATTTCTTTCCGCACTGCATGTTTTTATGCAGTGCGGAGGGTGTTTTTCATATTTTGTGTGCTCGGGGAATATTCTCCGAGTTTTGCTTTGAAAAGGAATTTTTAAAATTGAAAGGCTGAAAATTATGAACATTCAGATTTTGAACTTGCTCGCTAAAAATGCTCGCTATACCGTAGAAGATCTTGCTGTTATGACAGGGCTTTCTGAGGATGTTGTGGAGGCTGATATAAAAGAGCTTGAGGTTGCAGGACTTATTCGCGGATATAAGGCGGTTATTGACTGGGAAAAGCTTGATAATGCATACGTTTCCGCTGTTATAGAGCTTAAAGTGGTCCCTCAGGATGAGTATGGCTTTGAGAAGGTCGCTGAGAATATAATGAAATATAGCGAGGTGGAGTCTGTCTATCTTATGTCGGGTACGTACGATCTTTGCGTTATAGTTAAGGGAAAGACCTTCCATGAGGTAGCTATGTTTGTATCCAGAGAGCTTGCCACAAAGCATGAGATAACTTCTACCGCAACACATTTCGTGCTCCGCAGATACAAAGAGCTTGACGTTGAGCTTGTTAATACACAGAAAGACGAAAGAGAAGCGTACTTTATATGATAGATTATTCCAAAATTTTGAGCCCTGTTGTCAGTCAGGATATAAAGCCGTCCGGAATACGGAAATATTTTGATATTGCCAACAGTATGGAGGGAGTAATATCCCTTGGTGTGGGAGAGCCTGATTTTCCAACGCCGTGGCACATAAAGAGCGCGGGTATACAGTCTTTGGAGCAGAGTAAGACCAAGTACACGGCAAATTCGGGATTGCTTGAGCTGCGCGCAGAAGTGTGTAGATTTATGAAAAGAAAATACGGCACAGAGTACGACCCCAAGAGCGAGGTCCTTATAACTGTGGGCGGAAGCGAGGGAATTGACAACGCGATACGTGCGGTAGTCTCCCAGGGAGATGAGGTCATAATTCCTCAGCCGAGTTTTGTGTGTTATGAGCCTCTTGTAAGACTGGCGGGCGGTGTTCCCGTAATTATTGACCTTAAAGCAGAGAACGAGTTCAGACTCACGGCTGAGGAGCTACGAGAGAAGATTACAGATAAAACCAAGCTTCTCGTATTTCCGTTTCCTTGTAATCCTACGGGAGCGATTATGGAGAAGGCAGATCTTGAGGAGATAGCAGAGGTTCTTCGCGGAACAAATATATGCGTGCTTTCCGATGAGATATATTCCGAGCTTACATACGGGGAAAATTCTCATGTATCAATTGCATCTGTTGACGGAATGCGTGAGAGGACGATAGTAATAAACGGATTTTCCAAGACCTATTCCATGACGGGATGGAGACTTGGATATGTTTGCGCGCCCGCGCCCATTGTCTCACAGATAACAAAAATACACCAGTTCGCAATAATGAGTGCGCCCACGACGGCGCAGTATGCTGCAATCGAGGCACTCAAGAACGGAGATTCGGACATTGAGAGAATGAAGGCGGAATATGATGTTCGCCGACGTATTATGGTCAACGGATTTCGCAAGCTCGGCATGGATTGCTTTGAGCCCAAGGGAGCGTTCTATACCTTCCCGTCCATAAAGATATCGGGACTCTCAAGTGATGATTTCTGCGAGCAGCTTTTGTATTCGCAGAAGGTTGCTGTTGTTCCCGGAAATGCGTTTGGCGCATCGGGCGAGGGATTTATCCGCGCATCGTATTGTTATTCGACGGAGCATATTAAAGAGGCTATTGACAGAATAGGTAAATTTCTTAAAGAAGTAAAGTAACCGAGGTAATATTTTGAATAATGTGGATGTAACAAAACGCAGAAAATTAAATATTGGTTTAGCTCTGGGAATGCTTATTTTATATAGCCTGTACTGTTTTGTCCTTGTTCCGCTGGGCATTTCGGTATCGAATAATGTAATGTATTCTGACACGGTGCTTCCCAACGTAATAGAGATCGTATACGATATCGTTGAAATAATGGCTATGTCGCTGGGATATGCAGTAACGGCATACTCAATATACAGTTTTACAACGGTGCGTTCATGGCCGTCCATGATCATATTTTGCGGTTTGACTGTGTTCAAGTATGTCTCTAATCTTGCAATGGACTGGATTGGCGGAAGTTATGTGCCAAATAATGTGCTACATGACGTGGCTGTGATCACTGCACCGCTTTTGCTTGAAATTTTGCAGTATTTTGTAGTGGTATGGATAGCGTCAAGGGTAATCTCAAACTTTCACCGAGGCAGGGGGAAGGGCAAGGCTCAATATGAGAACATCTACCCATTCAAGCGTATGCTTGATATGTCAAACCCCATGATGAAGATATCGTTTTACGTTGCTGTCGTTATAGCGGTCACAAGTGTTTTACAGAGCATCCCGTATTATGTTGAACTATTTTCAATAACGGGATTTATTCTGAGTATGATACTGTCACAGCTTGTAGCATCGGTCATACACGCAGTGATATGCTATTTTGTGATGAGAGCCTTGACGGTATGTACTATTCGTAAAGATTTAAAACGCTCATAAACTAAAAAATAAAATGCTTGTCTGCATGTTTTCGGCTAAGTTATGAGGCCTTACTGCAGACAAGCGTTTTTTGTTGCAAAAATTCGGTATTATTTAATATATATTTTAATATATTACTTGACTTTACGGACAATTATCTGTTATAATATACATAAGAATGCTATTTTAAAATGAGATAGTGTTTCCACAACCGCACATTACCGAACGGAGGCGCACATTATGAAGGATATCAGCAGAAATCTTACGATGCTTTTTGATTTTTACGAGATAACTATGGGCAATGGTTATTTTAAAAGTGGATATGCAGACAGAATAGTTTACTTTGATCTTTTTTACAGAGACAATCCCGATAACGGTGGTTATGCCGTAGCGGCAGGTCTTGAGCAGATAATCGAATATATCGAGAATCTCAGCTTTGATGGCGACGATATAGAGTATCTTCGCTCAAAGGGATATTTTGATGAGGAGTTTTTAAACTATCTTTCGACCTTCAGATTTACGGGAGATATCTGGGCGGTTCCCGAAGGAACTGTGGTATTCCCGGGAGAGCCTCTTATCACCGTCAGAGCTAAGGCAATAGAGGCGCAGTTCATAGAGACGTACATGCTTTTGATGATAAATCATCAGTCGCTTATAGCGACCAAAGCGGCGAGAATAACACGCGCAGCAAGAGGAAGGGCAGTAAGCGAATTTGGCTCTCGCAGAGCGCAGGGAGCAGATGCGGCAATTTTGGGTGCTCGCGCAGCATATATAGGCGGATGTAATTCCACCGCTTGCGCTATAGCGGATCAGGTTTACGGTGTTCCCGCAACGGGAACCATGGCGCACTCATGGGTACAAATGTTTGATGATGAATACACGGCATTCAAAACGTATTGCGAGATTTATCCCAATAATGCGACACTCCTTATAGATACGTACAACGTACTTAACTCCGGTGTGCCGAACGCGATAAAAGTATTTAATGAGGTATTGAAGCCTCTCGGAATTACAAAGTGCGGTGTGAGACTTGATTCGGGAGATATAACTTATCTTACAAAGAAGGTTCGTAAGATGCTTGACGATGCGGGCTGGAATGAATGCAAGATAATCGTCTCCAATTCACTTGACGAGTACATCATAAGAGAGATTATCCGACAGGGCGCGGAGGTTGACGCGTTTGGTGTGGGCGAGAGACTTATCACCGCAAAGAGTCATCCCGTTTTCGGCGCAGTATATAAGCTTTGCGCGGTCGAGAATGAAAACGGAGAAATAATCCCGAGAATAAAGATAAGCGAAAATGTCGGAAAGATCACCACACCGCACTTTAAGAAAGTTTACAGACTTCGCGGAAGGGATACGGGTAAGGCAGAGGCAGACCTTATTTGCCTGTATGATGAGACGGTTGATGACAGTATGCCCATAGAGCTATTCGATCCTGAATATACATGGAAAAGAAAAACACTCGAAAATTATACGGCAGAGGAATTGCTTGTTCCAATTTTTAAGAACGGTGAATTGGTATATGAGGTGCCCACGCTTGAAGAAATAAGAGCGCACCACCAAAAAGAAATGAATGGAATGTGGGATGAGGTGAAGAGATTTACAAATCCTCACAACTATTACGTGGATCTGTCTCAAAAATTATGGGACATAAAGAACGGATTGCTTCAAAAAGCAGGAACAAGAGATAATCGGAAATAATTTCTATTTGGAGAGGAAAGGCTATTATGCAAAAAATAACTGCATTTTGGAACACCGTAGTTGAATTTTTAAAAGACTACGTGGTATTCCCAATAAAGGATATAGGTATCGTGGATATTGTGGATATCCTTTTGCTTTCACTTTTGCTTTACATGGTATATAAATTCATAAGAGACAGACACGTAGGACGTATTGCGTTGGGATTTGCTGCTATAGTGTTTATTTATGTGGTCAGTGATTTGTTCCATATGACGGCAATAAGCTCGATACTTAAGAATTTTTATGTTGTAGGTATTATGGTAGTGTGTATTATTTTCCAGCCCGAGCTTCGCGCGGCGCTTGAAGAGGTGGGTTCGACGTCCATAAGTTTTAAAAACATAAAGAGCAAGAAGCCCGACCATGATGCCGAGGTGTTTAAAATGGTTGAAGAGGTTTCTGCTGCGGCATTTGAGCTTTCCGCGCGCGGTGACGGAGCACTTATAGTCATGGAACGTTCGGGACGTCTTCGCTCCCAGATGTCTGAGGGTGTATTGGTGGATGCTGCTGTTTCAAGGCAGTTGCTCAGCAACATATTTTTCAACAAATCACCTCTGCACGATGGGGCGGTAATTATACGCGATCTCAGAATAGTTGCGGCATCAAGTAAATCCAAGACCATATCTGAGAGCGACGATCCTCAGATGCGCAGGCTCGGAACACGTCACAGAGCCGCGTTGAGGATATCTGAGGTTAGTGATGCTATCGTAGTTGTGGTCTCGGAGGAAACCGGAAATATTTCGATTGCCAACAATAAGATACTCAAAAGAGACTATCAGGATATCGGCAAGGACGGTAAGCACAAGTCGAATGACCTTCGTGATGACTTATACATGCTTATGACAGGAACTCCTGTCAAGGATGGTATTATAGAAGTGACCAATTTTGGAAATGATGATATTGTCAACACGGATATGATAGACATAGAAAACACTAATGAGGAGGGCGGCGATTCAGTATGAGACAGATGAATTTCAAGAAAGAATATGATGAACGCGGCCGCGAATCGGTGGTAATTGGAAACAAATCCAAGAAGAGACTTGACATAGTTCCGAGACTTATATGTGTTTTGCTTGCGCTCATAATCTGGATCTATTGCGTTAACATTAACGAAAGCGACGTTGTAACTACGTTTACTGTTAAGTTTGAGGTCGTAGGGCAGAACAGTATGGGTAACGGGCTTCAGATGTACGATATAAGCCAGGATATATCCGAAATCAAGGTGACCGTTCAGGGTACGAACAGAGACATAAATAAGTTTACCTCATCGGATTATAAGGCATATATTGACGTAAGCAAGATAACGTCTGCGGGCTGGTCAACTGTCGAGATAGTCACGGAAATTCCTAAAGATTCCAGTTTGAAAATACTCAGCGTAGATAAGGACACAGTATCTGTGTATGCGGATATTCCCACGTCTGCCGTAATACCGCTTTCCATCAAGGAAGGTAACATATCCAAGCCCTCGGCTGCAAGCTTTGACTACAAGCTTGAAGGTGCGGATGAAAAGGATGGAAAATGGTATATTACCATAAACGGTCCCAAGGGAATTATTGAAGGTATAATCGGCGCCGAGCATATCCTTGAAGGAGACTTCAACTCCAGTAAGGAAATATCCGGTTTCCCGCTTAACTTTTACGGAGCTGACGGATCGCTTATAAATGCGGGCGGAAGTAACAATGTATCTGGTAGCATGATCACATACGATACGTCCAAAATGACTATCAAGGTTGATGTATCTACCGAAAAGACAGTGCCTGTACGCGCGTCACACGGAACACCCGAATGCAATCATGAGTGTATTCCCAGTATTTCCAATATTACTGTAGTGGGCGATCCTAAGGCGCTCGAATCTCTGTCGGAGATACTTATTCAGGTTGCAGAGACCGTTCCGGGAACATATGACTATGTCTTGACCGATGATATTATAGGCGTACAGGGCGCGGTTCTCAAAAACGGAGAGCAGAAAGTGACTGTTACCGTCAAAGAAATCGAAAATCAGGTAATACCCAATGATCCTGAACAATAAGACACAATACATAGTTGATGCCATCTCAGTCTCGCCCTCGATGGGCGAGACTGAAGCATTGAATATTGTAAAAAACAAGCTGGGTAAGATAGGCATTCAGCCAAAAGACTATGAGGCTGTCATATACAAAAAGTCAGTTGATGCCAGAAAAAAACAGGATATCAGACTTGTTTATTCGGTTGCTGTGACGCTTGAAGATAAAAAGCTGGGTAAAAAGCTGACCGAGCGTCTTGGAGCGAGAACGGCTAATTTTGAAACCATAGAATATCACTACGGAGATAGGGCAATGACAGAGCGTCCAATGGTGGTAGGAATGGGCCCTGCCGGTATGTTCTGTGCGCTTATTTTGGCGGAGCAGGGATACCGTCCGATCATAATTGATCGAGGGGACTGTGTAGCCGACAGAGTACGTGCGGTGGATAAGTTTTACAGTCATGCTATGCTTGACACCGATTCCAACATTCAATTCGGTGCAGGCGGTGCGGGAACTTTTTCTGACGGAAAGCTTCTTACCCGAATAAACGATGCAAAATGCTCGTACGTGCTTGATACGTTCTTTAAGTTTGGTGCGCCGAGCGATATTCTCATCAAGGCGAAGCCACATATCGGCACAGATATCCTCAGAGATGTGGTTGATAATATTCTAAGACGCATACAAGAGCTTGGCGGCGAGGTCATATACCGTTGCAGGATGCTGAGTTTTTGCAAAATGTCAGACGGAAATATAAAGGTCAACACCACAAAAGGAGACTTTGTTTGCGGTGATATCGCGCTTGCTCTCGGTCACAGTGCAAGAGATACCTATAAAATGCTCATAGACGGAGGATACGCTATAGTTCCCAAACCCATTTCCGTGGGTGTAAGAATAGAACATCTCAGACAGGATATAGAACAAGCTCTGTATGGAGATTTTGCCGGACATCCTGCGCTTGGCGCTGCTGAATACGCATTGTCGGATACAAAGCGCGAACGCGGAGTTTACACATTTTGCATGTGTCCCGGAGGCGAAGTCGTAGGAGCAGCTTCCGAAGAAGGCGGAGTGGTTGTAAACGGAATGAGCAGCTACGCGCGTGACGGCAGAAATTCCAACAGCGCAATAGCAGTATCCGTGCGACCGGAGGATTTTGAGGCGATGAACGGGAGCGCGGCTCTCGGTGCCATAGAATTTCAGAGAAAGATAGAGAGGGCGGCATTTGTTGCAGGAGGAAGAGATTATTCGGCTCCCATGCAGACGGTGGGAGATTTTCTGACAAAAAAATGCGGTAGCCATCCTACGAAAGTTATTCCCACGTACATGGGAGGTAGATGCAAAATTGCAAGCATGGACGATGTTTTACCGGAATTTGTAACGGAGCATCTGAGATATGGGATCATGTCCTTTGACAAAAAGATTTGCGGCTTTGCGGATGAAAGCGCAATATTGACAGGAGCAGAGACAAGAACTTCTGCTCCCGTGAGGATACTCAGAGGCGAGGACATGTGTGCCATAGGACATGAAAATATTTACCCTTGCGGAGAGGGAGCAGGCTACGCAGGAGGTATTACGAGCGCCGCGGTTGACGGCATAAAGACTGCTCTGGCTATAATTAGTAAATATAAAAGTATGTATTGACCCTTTTCGGGGGAGCATGCCGATGGATGCTTTCTTTGAGATATATGGGGTTTTGGAGAAATAATGAAATATACGGATAAAGAAAAGATATGGTCTTTGCGTTATACGGAGAATGAGCAGTCAGCGATCGCGATAATGAATTTATCAAAGTCGTTGAATATCTCACCCGTTTGCGCAAAGCTGATATATAACAGAGGATATTCCGAGCCCGAGGCGGCGAAGGGATTTTTAAATACAGACGAGGGATGCCTGCATAATCCTTACCAAATGAAGGATATGGACAAGGCGGTGCAAAGGATCTCACAGGCGATAAATACAGGAGAAAGAATCACGGTATACGGTGACTATGACGTTGACGGAGTTACTTCGGTCAGCCTTATGTACCTGTATTTTAAATCTTGCGGCGCAGATATAGATTACTATATTCCTTCCAGAAGCAAGGAAGGCTACGGTGTATCTGTGTCAGCTATTGATAGGTTACACGAAAAAGGAACAAGTCTCATCATAACGGTGGATACAGGAATAACCGCAAACAGCGAGGTTGAATATGCAAAGACCTTGGGTATAGACGTGGTGGTTACAGATCATCATGAATGTTACGGTATCTTGCCCGATGCACAGGCGGTAGTAAATCCTCACCGTCCCGATTGCGAGTATCCCTTTGACGAGCTTGCGGGTGTTGGAGTGGTGTTTAAACTTGTTTGCGCTTATGAGGAGCATCTTCACCCCGAGTTTTCCCGCGAAGAATGCGCCAGACGTATTTGCAAAGAATATATAGATCTGGTTGCCATCGGTACGGTAGCTGACGTTATGCCTTTGTGCGATGAAAACAGATATATAGTCAGCTTCGGATTGAAGAAAATATCCGAAACCGACAGATGCGGTCTTGTCGCGCTTATCGAGATGGCGAGTGCGTCGTCGGGAAATTCACAGCCTGCGATCGGAGTGGCGCAAAAGCCCAAAAAGCGCAAGATAAATACAGGCTTTATCGGATTTACTCTCGCGCCCAGAATAAATGCTGCGGGCAGAATAAGCTCTGCGCAAAAGGCTGTTGAGCTTCTTTTGTGCGAGAATTATGACGAGGCGATTGAGAAGGCGCAGGAACTGTGCGAAATAAATCTTTGCAGACAGATAGAGGAAAACCGTATTGCTGAGCAGGCATATAAAATGATCGAGCAGACGCATGACTTTGAAAAGCATAAGGTCATAATTCTTGATAACGATTCATGGCAACAGGGAATTATAGGTATCGTATCCTCCAGAATAACAGAGAAATACGGACTTCCGTCAATTCTTGTTTCCTACGAGGGTGCGACTCGCGGCTTTGCAAGCTCCGACGACATAGGAAAGGGTTCGGGCAGAAGCATCAAGGGGTTGAATCTGGTCGATGCGCTTAATGCATGTGAGGATCTTCTTGAAAAATTCGGAGGACATGAGCTTGCAGCAGGACTTTCGGTACGCAGAGGAAATATTGACTTGTTGCGCGAAAAAATAAATGAATATGCCGCAGAGCATCTTACTGATGACGACATAAAGGTAAGATACGAGGCAGATTGCGAACTGGATATAAACGATGCGACCATGGCTTTGGCAAACGAGATAGAGATGCTTGAGCCGTTTGGCGTTGCGAATTCAACACCCGTTTTTCTTATTAGGGATCTCGAAGTCGATAGGATCATCTCTCTCGGCGCGGGAAATCACAGCAAGATCTTTTTCTCTCCCAATGCTACGTCTGTGAGCGCGGTTTGCTTTGGTGTTACAACGTCAGAGCTTAGTTTTTGCCGTGGCGAAAAGGTGGATTTGTTGTGTCAACTGTCCATAAACGAATTCCGAGGAGTCAAGTCACTTCAGCTTATAGTGCAGGATATACGGCTGTCCGAGGGATACGCGATTAAAAGAGAAGCAGATAAAAAGAGATATTTGGAAATTTCCGGCGGCGGAGAGTTTGACAGGGAAGAGTGTTTTGTCCCCAGTCGAGACGAAGTTGCGCGGGTATACAAATTTCTGCGTTACGAGATAGGCGAGGGACATACAGCATTTTCTGACAGAATGTTGAAGTCTGTAATTGACAGTTCGCCCGAAGTAAGCATAAATTATGTAAAGCTAAGATTTATTCTTGATATACTTAATGATATGAAGGTGATGAGCGTCACCGAGATATCCGAAGGGATATTTGAATTTGGTCTTTGTCAGAACGCTCAAAAAACAAGCATTGAAAATTCAAACGTATTTAAAATGCTTTCAGCTCGTTGCAGGGGATAATGAGGCATATCGCCTATCCCTGTGATAAGACTATACAGGAGATAGCACGTATAATGAATACTACCCCCCATACGGACATAACTGCGCTTCTTGCGATGCTTAGAGGCACAGAGAAAAAATACAACTTAGAAAAAATTCAAAAAGCATACGATTATGCAAATGCTCTTCACGAAGGACAGTTCAGAGCAAGCGGAGAAGCTTATATTTCCCATCCGGTTGCAGTTGCCGAAATAGTCGCAAGCCTTGAACTTGATACCGATTCTATATGCGCGGCGCTTCTTCACGATACGGTTGAGGACTGTTCCGAAAAGACGGATCTTAAAGAAATAGAAAAGCTTTTCGGCAAGGACGTTGCGCTTTTGGTTGACGGACTCACAAAGCTTGTCGCGCTTCAGCTTGACGACAAGGAAGAGCAGCACATAGAGAATTTGCGAAAAATGCTTCTCGCTATGTCAAAGGACGTGCGAGTAATATTTATAAAGCTCTGCGACAGGTTGCACAATATGCGTACGCTTGATGCGAAGGCTGAAAACAAGCGCAGAATGACGGCTCTTGAGACCATGCAGGTTTACGCGCCCCTGGCTCACCGTCTCGGTATGCAGAAGATAAAGCAAGAGCTTGAAAATCTCGGCTTGCGTTACCTCGATCCCATAGGATATGCAGAGGTTCGCGGAGATATGGAGGCAAAATACGGTCAAAGCCTCAATTTTATTGAGGGTATAAGAAACTCTATATCCGAAAAACTGACCGAAAACAACATACATTTCACGCTCGAAGGCAGAATAAAGACCGTATATAGCATTTACAAAAAGATGTATAATCAAAATAAGAGTTTTGATGAGATATATGACTTTTACGCGCTGAGAATAATCGTTGATACCGAGCTTGAGTGTTATGCGTCACTCGGTATTATTCACGAAATGTTTAATTCTATTCCCGGACGCTTTAAAGATTATATATCTACTCCTAAGCCCAATATGTACCGTTCGCTCCATACGACCGTTATCGGTCGTGACGGTATTCCGTTTGAGGTACAGATCAGAACGCACGAGATGCATCATATAGCGGAATACGGTATTGCCGCGCACTGGAAATACAAGTCCGGAGCTTCCTCTAAGGAAGAAATGGACAAAAAGCTTGAGTGGATATCCAAGCTTGTCGAGGCAGAGGATGATACCCGTGATCCGGATGAGTTTATGAACGCACTGAAGACGGATATTTTCCATGATGAGGTATTCGTGTTCACCCCTAAGGGAGACGTTATTGCGCTTCCGCAGGGAGCGACAGTAATAGACTTTGCATATGCGATACATTCAGCCGTAGGAAACAAGATGATGGGTGCAAAGATCAACGGAATGATAGTTCCCATTGACCGTGTAGTGCAAAACGGTGAGATAATAGAGATAATTACGTCGTCTGCCATGAAAGGCCCCGGACGCGACTGGATAAATATCGTAAAGACAAGTGAAGCGCGCGCAAAGATAAGACAGTGGTTTAAGAAAGAGACCAGATCTGAGAACATTGTTGTAGGACGAAATGTTGCGGAGACAGAATTCAGAAAGTTCTCGGTGCGTTTGTCAGAACAGAAAAAGAGCGATTGCGTGGCAGCCGTAGCACCTAAGCTCGGGTTTACAAGCGCAGACGACCTTTATAACGCTCTCGGTTACGGCGGAGTATCTTTGCAGAAATTCGGTTCAAAGCTTAAGGATGAGATAAGCAAGTATATAGAGCCCGATACAGATGCCGCGCCTATAGATGAACAGACCGTGGTAAAAACAGTTGCGCGCCCAAGACATCTGAAGTCCAATAGCGGAATAATCGTTGACGGTGAGGCGGGATGTCAGGTCAAATTTGCAAAATGCTGTAATCCCTTGCCGGGCGATGAGGTTATAGGTTTTGTGACGAAGGGATACGGCATATCCATCCACAAGAAAGACTGTCCCAATGTAATAGATGGGCAGAAAAACTCCGAAAATGCAGACAGATGGAAAGAAGCGTATTGGGAAGAGCCTGAGATCACAAGCACGACCAGAAACGTATACGAGGCGCACCTGCAGCTCTTTACGGAGGACCGTGTGGGAATGCTCGCGGATATAGCTGTTGCTCTTGCGGATATGAAGGTTGCAATATTGCACGTTAATTCCCAAAAGCGAAACGGCGGCAGATGTATCATAAATCTTAAGATCAGCTGTAAAAATATTGAGCATTACAATTCGATAGTATCAAGGCTGCACTCTCTTGACGGAGTAGAGAATGTTGCGCGTGGATATTCGTAATATAAATTTATAAGGACAGTATATGAAAGCAGTACTTCAAAGAGTAAAACAGGCTAAGGTAGAGGTGGACGGAGCAGTTACGGGAGAATGCGGAGAGGGTCTTATGATACTTCTCGGAGTAGCGAAGGGTGACTGTGAGACCGACGCAGAGCTACTTGTAAGAAAAATATGTAATTTGCGTATATTTTGCGACGAAAACGACAAGATGAACCTTTCCGTAAAAGATATAAACGGAGAGGCGCTTGTGATATCGCAGTTCACACTTATGGCAAACTACAGACACGGTAACCGCCCGGATTATATGGATTCGGCATCGCCGGAAGAGGCAAACAGACTTTATGAGTACTTCAAATCCCTCATGGCTCGGGAACTCAGACACGTAGGATGCGGAGTATTCGGAGCGCACATGGACGTGACGCTCACAAACAACGGACCCGTGACAATAGTAATGGACAGTAACGTACTTAAAACAAAAAAGAGTTAACTTGTTCAAAAGAAAGGAATTTACTTTAATATGAAGGTCCATATCAGTGGAAATGTAAATCATTACTATGTGCAGATGCTGTGCATGATATTTTTTCCCGGAGCGCATTTTTCGGAAAATGAGGAGCTACACGAGGACACTCCCGTGTTGGATCTGAGTCTTGCCGAGGAGGAGACCGGAATAAGGGTTAATGTAAAGCTTACGCATGGTGACAAGAGTGCGGAATGCGAGAGATTTGGAGAATACCGAGAAGGCATAACTCTTGATCGCCTAAAGAAAATGACTATCGGCGAGGCGATCATAAAAGCAGGCGGTGAGCTTCTGGGTTATCGCCCGTCGTGGGGAATGCTTATAGGTGTAAGACCGTCAAAGGTGGCAACCGAAATGCTTCAAAGCGGCATGCCCAAGACACGAGTCAAGAAGGCTCTTGCTAGTGAATATTTCGTTATTCCCAAGAAGGCGGCGCTGGCGACCGACGTTGCACTTAACGAAGCTAAGATAATAGGAACTCCCGACAAAAAGGATTGCAGTGTTTATATTTCAGTTCCGTTTTGTCCTACAAGATGCGCATATTGCTCATTTGTCTCATATACCTCACCAAAGCTTCTGGCGACTATACCCGACTATCTTGACAGGCTGAATGTCGAGCTTGTAAAGACGTTTGATCTTATCAAAAAGCTTGATCTGAATATCAAAACGGTATATATCGGCGGAGGCACGCCCACCATACTTGATGAGACACAGTTGGAAAGATTGTTGCGCACTGTTTCGGAAAATATAGACATATCAAAGCTTGAGGAATATACCCTTGAAGCGGGAAGACCTGATACTGTAACTGAGGAAAAATTCAGAATCGCCAAGGCATACGGCGTAAATCGTGTCAGCGTAAATCCTCAGATACTCAACGATGACGTTCTCAAAAAGATAGGCAGAGCGCACAACACAGAGGATTTCCTTCGCGCATATGATATGGCGAGAAATTCGGGCATTCCGATAATAAATACAGACATTATCGCAGGACTTCCCGGGGATAGATTTTCGACATTCTCGGCATCATTTGATAAGCTCTTGCCCCTTCGTCCCGAAAATATTACGGTACATACCTTCAGCGTAAAGAAGGCTTGCGATGCGTTAAAGCACGACAGCAATATATACTCCATGCGCGGCGGTGACGTTGGAAAATGCGTGGACTATTCACAGATAAAGACCAAGTTTGCAGGCTACATACCTTATTACATGTACCGACAGAAGAACACCGTCGGAAACTATGAAAACGTAGGCTTCGCTCTTGAGGGTACTGAAGGACTTTATAACATCTACATGATGGAGGAAGTACATTCCATATTCGCGGCAGGCGCGGGAGCAGTTTCAAAATTTGTGGATTATGCTCCTTCAAATGGCGAGAAGAGAGTGATAGAAAGATTTTTCAATGCCAAATATCCCTACGAATATCTTTCATGTGACAAGATAGACGAAAAAATAGCGGCGGCAGAAGAATTTTATATAAAGAGAGGTCTTTGTTGACTGTGTTAGCGTGTGATTTGCGGAATACAATATTATTATATTTCGCATAGGAGGATTATAGATGAATACACAGTACAAAACGGCATATCCCAAAATAGATAAAGATTTTGTGGCGGAATGCGACGCAAAATTCGATCGGATGTTAAATATGACTACCGATCGGATATGCAAAGACAGAGACGTCAGGGTGGTGGGTATAACGGGCCCAACCTGTTCGGGAAAAACCACGGCGGCAAAGAAGGTAATAGGCTATTACCGTTCTCACGGAATAAAGCTCCACGTTATATCACTTGACGATTTTTTCAAAGATCAATTTTCCCGCGAGGACGAAATAGACCCCAAAAACGTGGATTTTGATTCTCCCGATACCTTTGACACAGAGGAATTTTATTCATTTGTGACGGATCTGTTTTCAAACGGAGAGGCACAAAAGCCCATATTCGATTTCGTGACGGGAGACAGAAGCCGTCGGGAAACAGTTATAAACGGAGATGGAGACGTATTTCTTTTTGAGGGAATACAGCTTCTTTATCCGCAAGTGGATAAAATAATTCGTCAAATGAACGGAAAAAGCATATATCTGTGCGCCGAAAGCGGAATTCAGGTAGGAGATATATCTGTTTCCAAAGAGGAATTGCGTCTTATGCGCAGACTTGTCAGAGACAGCAATTTCCGCGCGGCGGATCCCATTTTTACGCTTGACCTTTGGGAAAGTGTAAGAAGAAATGAGGATATAAATATACTTCCTTACGCTCACCGCTGTGATATTTGCATAGACACCACATTGGAATATGAGCTTAACATATTGAAGCCATATCTTGAAAAGATTCTCGGAGAGATAGCCCCGGATAGTGAGCATTACAGCTTTTGCAGGCGAGTGCTGGATATGCTTTCGGGCATAAATGATATCAACAGAGAAGTGTTAAGCGATAACTCTCTTTATAATGAATTTGTATAAAAAGGAAATAAAAAAGGAAAATGAAAATACTTTTTAAAAACGTGCATTTGCCCGAAGAATACGGATTTGGCATGGGCAGTGTAAATGTTTTGGTAAATGATAAAATTATAGCTTATGTAGGTAAAGATCTTCCGAGTGGGGAGGCAGACAGAATAATTGAGGGACAAGGCAATTTGCTCGCCCCTGCATTCTATAATGCGCACTGTCACAGCGCAATGACACTGTTTCGCGGCTACGGAGACGATCTGGCTCTCAGAGAATGGCTGGACACAAAGATACTTCCCGCAGAAGAGCTTTTGAACGATACGCGTGTTTATTACGGCTCTGTAATGGCAATAGCCGAGATGATAAAAAACGGTGTGGTATCCTTTTCGGATATGTACTTTTTTTTGGATTCCACCGCGCGCGCGGTCGGAGAGTGCGGAGTAAAGGCAAATATATCACGTTCGGTAGTATCCTTTGATCCTGATCTTGATGTTTTGACCGACTCAAGAATCAAGGAAGGGCTCGATGCGTACAATAAGTGGCATAATGAGTTTGACGGAAGACTTCGTGTAGATATGTCGGTGCATGCGGAATATTCAAACGTTGAAAAATGTTGCAGATATGTCGGTGAGCTTGCAAAGGATCTCGGCACGGGAATTCAGCTCCATTTGTCCGAGACGAAGAGTGAGCATGAAAAGTGCATAGCTGAGCGCGGCATGACACCTGCGGAATTTTTTGAAAGTACGGGAGTATTTGATGTTCCCGTAACTGCGGCTCATTGCGTGTGGGTAAGCGACAGCGATATAAAAATACTCGCCGATAAGGGTGTAAGCGTAGCGCATAACCCTGTAAGTAACTTAAAGCTTGCAAGCGGCATAATGCCTTATAACAAGATGAGGGATGCGGGAATAAACATTGCGCTTGGAACAGACGGAGTGGCTTCTAATAATAAACTCAGCGTTCTCCGCGAGATGCAGTATGCGGCGCTTATTCACAAGGGCAATACTTATAGTGCTTGCGCAACTCGCGCCTCGGATATGATAAAATGCGCGACCGAAAACGGAGCAAGGGCTCAGGGCAGAGAAAAGTGTGGCAGAGTGGAGGTTGGATACAACGCAGATCTTATTTTGGTAAATATGAACTCTGTCAATAATATTCCCGTATTCAGTTATGATTCGGCTCTCACTTACAGCGCGTGTGAATCCGATATACTTATTACCATGTGTGACGGACGCATACTTTACGAGTATGGAGAATATACTTCAATTGATATAGAGAAGATCACGGCAGAGGCGAAAGACGTCTTTGCGCACTATTTCGATTGAGGGGTGTAGATATTATTGAGACGTGTTGAGGGGGAAACAAACGAAAAAAGCAGGAAGTTTATATCCGGCGTTTATGTTTTGACGCTTTCAACAGTTATCGTTAAAGTAATAGGTCTTATATATAAAATTCCCATGCTGAAGCTACTGGGTAATGTCGGCATGGGATACTTTAATTGTGCTTATGAAATATACGCATCGTTTTGCGTGATATCAACGTCGGGCATGCCGGTCGCGATGTCACTTCTGATATCCGGAACAAAAGATGAGGGTAGAAGAAAAAGAATATTCAAGGTCGCCCTATTTACGTTTTTTGTTATCGGCGTGTTGTGCATGGCGCTGATACTTGGACTGGCGCATCCGTTTTCCGTATTTTTGGGAAGCCCGGACACGTATGTGTCGCTCTTGTGTATTTCTCCTGCTATATTTTTTATATGCCTCTCAAGCGCTGTGAAGGGGTATTTCCAAGGGCTTGGAGAAATGAACCGCACCGCTGTATCACAGGTCATAGAAGCTGTTGGTAAGCTTGCGTTTGGATTGCTTTTTGCAAGCTTGTCCGTAAGGCTTGGCATGGAACTTAAATATATTGCTTCAATGGCGGTGCTGGGACTGACACTGGCGGAAATGTTGTCCGCTGCATATTTGTTTGTCTCTAAAGGCAAAGCTCCACCGTGTGTTGACGATGGGCAAAAAGACAGGAAAGTGTTTGGCGAGCTTATGAGGACGACGATTCCCATAACGGTTTCGGCATCGGTGTTGAGTATAACGAAGCTTGTGGATATGACAATGATATTCAGAAGGCTTGGCAGTTTGGGTTATGACAGCAATTTGATAAATGCCATATACGGCAGTTACACGACTTTGGCAATACCTCTTTTTAGTCTCGCTCCCGCGCTGGTCAGCTCGATAGCTTTACCGCTTATTCCGGCGATTTCGTCAGCTAACGCGGAGAAAAACACAGAAATGCAGGATCAGATAGCCCGCAGAGCATTTAAACTCACAGCGCTGATATCAGCACCCATAGGCGCCGGACTTGTAATATTTTCAAGACCGATATTAGAGCTTATCTTTTCGGGTGAGCATGAGGCGATATCTTACGCAGCGCCGCTTTTGACAGTGCTGGGGCTTTCCGTGCTTTTGTCCTGCCTTATAAGTGTGCAGAATGCATTGTTGCAAGCATATCACAAGCCTAATCTTCCAATCATATCTATGCTGTGTGGCTCGGCACTCAAAATAGCGCTCTGTTATTGGCTTGTCGGTAATGAAAGCGTAAATACTTATGGCATCCCGATAGGTACGTTTGCTTGTGACGTTTGCATAAGCGCGATGAATTTTGCTTTTCTGGCAAAGCACTCGCCCCTCAAATTTAAATTTTCGGACATTTTGGCAAAGCCGTACTTTTGCGCGATATTAGCGTGTATCGCATCTTATCTGTTGGCGCTGACGGTGAAAATTCCAAATTGCGGAATTGCCATAGATGTGCTGATAAAAATTGGCGTGTCTGCGGCGGCGTATTTGATACTTTTGTTTATCACCCGCACATTAGATAAAAATGAAATAAACATATTACTGTTAAAAAACACAACACATAAAAGGACGTAAAAAAATGAACACACAAGAAATACTTTGCAGAAAAAAAGAGCTTTTGGAAAAGCAGAATTATCATTTTGAGGATCTTGTCCTTATAGTAGAGCTTTTGAGAAGCGAAGGCGGATGCCCGTGGGATATGGAGCAGACGCACAAAAGCATCCGAAATGATTTTATTGAGGAGACGTACGAGGTCATAGAGGCCATCGATACGGAGGATCCAAAGCTTATGAGGGAAGAACTGGGAGACGTGCTTTTGCAGGTGGTATTTCATGCTCAGATCGAGACCGAGGAGGGACGATGCAACATTGATGACGTTGCCAATGATATATGTAAGAAACTTATACACAGACATCCCCATGTATTTGCAGACGTTCAGGTAAGCAACAGCACCGAGGTGTTGAGCAATTGGGAAAAAATAAAAGGAGTGGAAAAGCAGAGAATAACACTTACCGATAAGCTCAATGCCATTCCCCCCATGTATCCGGCTCTCATCCGCGCGCAGAAGGTGGGCAAAAAAGCAAGCTTTTTCGATTTTGAAAATATAGAAGATGTGTACGCCAAGCTTTACGAGGAGATAGATGAGGTAAAGGATGCCTCTGCCACCAAGACAAAAGCAGAGGTCGAGGAAGAACTCGGAGATCTGCTTTTGACGGTTACGAGCCTTGCGCGAAAGCTTGGAGTGAACTCGGAGGAGGCGCTGTTTAAGGCGACAAATAAGTTCATTGACAGGTTCTCGAAGGTTGAAAAAGAGGTTATAAAACAAGGAAAAAACGTGGAAAACATGTCAATGACCGAGCTTGATGCGGTGTGGGATAGCATAAAAGGGCAAAAAAACGTCGAAATCTAAAATTTTTTTGTAAAAAATGTGCTTTTTTTCAAAAAAAATAGAAGAAAACTATTGAAATATCATAAAAAGTGTGCTATAATTATCTTGCTTAAAAAAATAAAAAAAGGAAGGTATTTTACCATGAATAAGTTACAGCTCACAGAAGCAGTTGCAGCTAAGGCCGGCATTTCTAAGAAGGCAGCTGCAGAGGCAGTTTCCGCAGTTCTCGACGTTATCGCTGACGCTCTCGCAGCAGGCGACGACATTAAGATCACAGGCTTCGGTTCTTTCGAGGTTAAGGCTCGTGAAGCAAGAGTAGGCAGAAACCCCAAGACAGGTGAACCCGTACAGATCCCCGCTTCCAAGTATGTTTCCTTCAGCGCAGGTAGCGTTCTTAAGGACAAGGTAAACTAATATTTAATGCGACTTGACAAATATCTCAAGGTTTCAAGAATAATAAAGCGCAGAACTGTTGCCAATGAGGCATGCGATGCCGAGCACGTAAGTGTCAACGGCAGACCTGCCAAAGCCTCTTACGAGGTAAAGACGGGCGACGTTATTGAAATAAGCTTTGGGCAAAGAACCCTCAAGGTCAAGGTTCTTGACGTTAAGGACTATACCGCCAAGGCGGATGCTTCCTCGCTTTATGAAGTACTGAATAATTGAAAATCCCTCCGCATATAATGTACAAAACATTATTATGCGGAGGTTTTTTATGCTTGGCGGATCGGAACATTCATTTGTGTCGGAGATGAGAAAAAATATAAAATTGCGCGGAGTGGAGGAGGTCGTAAGCTTTGACGACAGAGAAGTAGTGCTTAAAACTCAGTGTGGCGGCATGACTGTGGAGGGAGAAGAGCTGCATATAGCGGTGTTGAATGTTGAGGAGGGGCGAGTGGAGCTTGACGGAAGGATCGACGGTCTTTTTTATTTTGACGATACACCATCACAGAAAAAGAAGCTGTTTGGCAAAAGATAATAAAGACGTAGAGGGGCATGATATTTAATTTACAAGCTCAGACTGTTTTGCTGTTGTTGCGGTCATTTTTATCGGGCTGTGTGCTTTCGGCGGTATATGACATATTTACCGTTATGATAGGGAATACGGATACACCGCGCAGATTACGAAAAATAATTTTGTCTGTTTTGCTTTTTGTTTGCGATTTTTGCTTTTGCCTTTTGTGCGGAATTGTATCGCTGCTACTTATGTATTATTCCAACGGCGGATTTTTCAGAGCAATAATATTTCCCGTAATGCTTGTGGGATTTATCAGCTTCAGATGCTCACTGGGAATATTGTGGCGTAAGCTTTTGATGCTTTTGAAGAAAGCGATATTGAAGCTACTTATGTTGCTCTCAAGACCGATGATTTTTATAATAAAGAAATTGATTTTGCTGTATCACTTGACAATACACAAAATTCTTGATAAAATAAAGATGAGGATAGAGAGCCAAAAAGAAAAAAGGGCTTTGAGATCGGCTCAAGCTGAGCAGACGGAATCCTCAATACAGGAAACGGAGGATTTTGTGCATGTCGGAAAAAGCGCCGGATACAGAAAAACAGGGCGAATTAAATTCTGAAACAGATGCATCGGTGTCAGAATATGAATTGCCGCCGCAAGAGCCTCTTGTTCCCGATGCTGTGGTAATAGCGGCAAAAAGACCGTTTGCCTCAACGACCGCGAAGTTTTTGCTTATAGGACTGCTTGTGGCATCAATTCTCATTTTTGTGGCGAGCATGATACGTTACAAAGAGCTTCAAAATGACAAAGTCGCGCTGGAGCAGCAGATATCCGAGAAAGAGGAAAATATAGAAGAAGCAGAATATCTTCTTGATATTCCGCTTGAGGATAGAGAATACATAATACGTATAGCAAAAGAAAAGCTGGGGCTTTTTCTCCCCGATGAGATAGTATATTACAGTGATCTCAATGAATAAGCCGAAGACAGGGTGTTCTGCGGCTTATTGATATAAGTCTGAATTTTTATGACAAAATTGAAAGGACAGATTAAATTATGACTGTTAAAACACAAAAAAACATTATCAGATTTATCCCTGTGGTTAATTGGATTATTACTGTAATCTTTTGGTTTAGAATGATGAGCAAGGTAAAGCTACCCACAACATATATTTTTAAACCTTTGTTCAAAATGATTGTTTTGATAGTAATAGTTTCAATTCCAAGAATTATTTGCGACATATTCGTTGACATTAATTGGGTAAATACTGTTGTGATGTCGGCAAGCACCTACTTATCAACAGTTATTATGGCAAGCATTTTTGTTAGCGAGCAGGAAAAGCATCCTATAGAACAGGACAATACGACGGGTGAATGAGATGGGCGCGAGGATTGCCCGACGGACGGCAAGACGCATATATTTAGTTCAAAAAGCCGCACGGATTTCCGTGCGGCTTTTCTGTTACATTGCAAAAATTATCTGAGCCAAATTCAGGACAAGTGGCAGGCTTACTACACAAAGCAGCGAGGATGCGCCCACCACAAGAGATGCGTGAGACGGGTCTATGTCATATATCTCGCACAGCATGGTGATGTTTGACGCGGCGGGAAGCGCCGCGGCGGCCGTCAAAAACATGGCGGTAGTGCCGTCCATGTGTATCAGCTTGGTTATCAAGCACACGAGCAAAGGAAAAAGCGCGAGCTTGATTATACAAAACAGGTAGACCTTCCAGTTGAGAAATATCTGCTTTGGAGATTGCTTGGCAATAAGCGCGCCGAGGATCAGCACCGAAAGAGGTGTGCAGAGATTTTTCAGATATACGAGAAATTCGCTCACAAATATGGGGAGCTCAAAGCCTATTGCGGGCATTTTAAGAAGATACAGTATAAAGCCTATCGCGCAGGGAACAGTTCCGAAGTTTAAAACAGCCTTCTTCCACGTGAGCTTTATATCATTTCTTCCGCGTGAGAGAATGGCAATTCCGAGTATCCACACAAGCACGTTAAAGCTTATAAGGAAGAATGCCGCCAAAAACAGTCCGCGACTTCCGAACAGCGCCTCGAATATGGGAAAACCGATAAAAGCGCAGTTGGTAAATACCAGTGAAAACTCCGTAACTTTTTGTTCGGTTATATCACGGAACGGTTTGCATATAAGAAATGCAACCGCGGCAGACAGAAGGTGAAATACAAATCCCATGCCTATCATAGCTGCGGCGCTTTTAAGATTGGCGACCGAATACTCTGCCCCCGATATCGAGGATATGAGCATGCAGGGAAGTCCCACCTTTAAAACTATTGCCGAAAGCTTTTTTGAAGCTCCGTCATCAATTATGCGTACTTTTCTGAGAACAAAGCCACACACCAAAAGCAAAAACAAAGTTGCTATTACGATATATAATCTGTCGAAATTCATATCAGATTTCCTGTATTTTTTCCTTTATTTTTTGCATATCACGAAGCATGTCTTCCTTTTTGCGGGGATCGCGTAAAAGCGCTGCGGGGTGATATACCGCAGTCATCAGATAGTTGCCTTTTTTAAACCACATGCCGTGTTCCTGTGTTATCTTGAAATCCGGTTTTATAAGCTTCATGGCAGAGATCCTGCCAAGACATACTATAACCTTGGGATTAATCAGACGCACCTGTTCTCTGAGGTAATCAATACAGGCTTCTTCCTCATCAGGACGGGGATCGCGGTTTTGAGGCGGACGGCATTTGAGTATATTGGCAATATAAACGTCCTCGCGCTTTATGTCAATGGCGTAAAGGAATTTATCAAGAAGCTGACCTGCGCGCCCTACGAACGGAGTGCCCGACAGATCCTCTTGTTGCCCGGGAGCCTCTCCTACGAACAAAATATCCGCATTTTTGTTTCCCACGCCGAAAACACAGTTGGTACGCGTTTTGCAAAGCTCGCACTTTTCGCAGCTTTCGCATGATGCCAAAAGCTCATCCCAAGTCATAACAAAGTCCTCCAAATCTTGATTGTGATAACATTATATCAAAAAAAACTTGGGATTTCAATAGCAAATATAAAATTTAAAGCACGCCCAGAGTGGATACCGCGTTTTTGCATATCCAATTACTGTACTCGTTGATATATCTCTCGAAGCTTTCAATATTCTCACGCTTTCCGTATTCCAGCACAAATGTAAATTTATCAAGACGCGTGTACGGCGATACGCTTGAATGTTTTAGCATCAAAAAATATTTTCCCGAAATATCGGAATACGCGGTACTGTCAATTTCTTTTTTCAGAGCAAACAAGCGCCTGCATGACAAAATAAGGTTGTAAAACGAATCAAAGGAATACAGACTTTGATATGTACGTCCATTTTCTTTTTTGGGGCTTTCATTATTTAAGCCAATATCAAAATTCTCCTGTTCTCCCTTGGTTATAAAAAGCTCGCATCCTCCGTGAGCAGATGTGAAAAGCTGAACGAAAAAGCGCTTTCCTTCCGTGTCGAATCCCGTAAGATCCTTAGCATCACTAAGTATGCTTTTGAGAACTGTGCGCGTGGAGAGCTTGGAGTAATCCAACTCATCACCCGAAATGTGGTAACGCTGCATATCTTCCTCAGACAGCATTATTTTCAGTTTATCATCGCTGATCAGAATAAGTTCCATAATAATCCTTTCATGCCGAAGATATCGGCGCGGAGTAAAACTCCACATTAATATTATAGTGCATTTACCGCACAAAGGGAAGCCCTAAAATATTGGTAATTTTATTGACATGAGCGAAGGCGTTTGATATAATAATCTTGTATCATTTTATGAAAGGCAGGGCATGCGTGTGAAATACAGTTTTGAATACGACCATATTGAAATTAACGCAGACGAGCTCTGCCTTAATATATTCGGAAGATCCGACCTCGACATATCGCTCATCAAAGAGTACAACACCGCCAAAAAGCTCAAGCGCGCGTATTCGCCCAAGTTGGCATCCGACATGGGCGGAGAATACTATATGAATGTAGCCCTTTGTAATACTTCAAAGCTTGACGATATATATTACTGTGTCAGTGGAGAATGTGACGGAATTATAAAACGCAACAGCTCTTACACGGTGGTGGAGATATCTGTCAACGGTAAAAGGGATATTCCATTGATAAGCAGGGATTTCTATACGGCAAGGCTTTACCTGATGGCATATTTTGTTTGCTGTCAAAAGGATCTTGATGCTGTTGAAATATGCATGGTCTCATATAACACCGAGCTTGGAAAAACTTCCGAGCAAAGAGACAGTATAAGCCGCGAGGAGCTTCGTAATTCATATATGAAAATGCTGGGCGCTGTTCACCGCAGAGCAGGCTTTATCGTGGCATCGAAGCGAGAGAGGATACCTATGCTTTCGGATGCAGTTTTTCCGTACAGAGAGCTTCGCGAAAGTCAGGCGGAGATGATACGCGAATGTTATAGAGACATAAAGCACGGCAACCGTCTTTTCTGTCAGGCTCCCACTGGAATAGGAAAAACCATTTCCACTCTTTACCCCGCGGTAAAATGTATCGGCGAGGGTGTGGCGGATAAGATATTTTATCTGACATCAAAAAACAGTATACGCAGAGAAGCACTTTCCGCGGCAACAAACATGCGCGAGCATGGCTCAAAGATTTACACGTGCGTTTTGTCTTCCAAAGAGCAGATGTGCGCGTGCGAGGCGGCAAAACTGGCAAAAGGCAGACTTTCGTCGTATTGTAGGGCGGAAACTTGCCCTTACGCAAAGGGATATTACGATAGAGCAGAGAATGCGATATTTGATTTGATATCTCACGGATTTGAGTTTGACCGTGAGGACATTCGCCGCGCCGCGCTGAAGCATCGAGTTTGTCCTCATGAGTTGTCACTTGATCTTTCGGAGCTTTGTGATATAATAATCTGCGACTATAACTACGTTTTCTCTCCGAGTGTATATTTGAAAAGATATTTTGCAAATGATGGCAGAGAAGAAAAATATATTTTCTTGGTGGATGAGGCTCACAATCTTCCCGACAGGGCAAGAGATCTGTTTTCAGCTAAGCTTTGTGTGTCTGATTTCGAGACGGTGGCACAGAGCCTTTCGGAAAATTCGTCGCTGATGTCTGAGATTGGCAGCGTTATGTCCGAACTTGAAAATTTGTCTGTTTTGTGTAATGATAATCTGAAATATGACGCGGAACACAACAAAGTTGGCTATTATGTAGGCAAGCAACTTCCTCAAAAGCTCTCCGAAAAGCTTACGGCATGCGGCAAAGCCATCGAGAGATGGATGAAATATAATTCTGACAGTCCCGCATATTCCTTCTTGGACGAGTTGTACTCAAAAATACGCGAATATAAGATAGCCGAGGAGTGCTTTGGTGACAAATTTCTCGTATTTATAAGTACGTGCGGAGATAATACCGAGATCTTACTGTATTGTCTTGATCCGTCCGAGCTTTTGGATGCGTCTCTGAACCGCGCGGTCGCGTCGGTGCTTTTCTCTGCAACACTTACACCCGCAGAGTATTTTGCGGATATTCTCGGAGGTGGCAAAAAGGGAGTAGCTGTCAGTTTCCCGTCACCCTTCGACAGAGATCATTTATGTGTTGCGGCGGTAGATACTATCAGTACCCGATATGAGGACAGGGAGAGATCTTACAAAAAAATTGCATCGTGTGTCGCGGCAACTGCTTCGGCAAAGGCTGGAAATTATATAGTGTTTCTGCCATCATACAGTTATATGGAAAGTGTGGCAAAGGCATTTACCGACAAGTATCCCAAGGTGCGCGTTAAGATACAAGAGCGCGGCATGAGCTACAAAGACAGGGAAGATTTTTTGGCGTTTTTTGAAGATGACAAGAAACTCCGCATAGGATTTTGCGTAATGGGTGGACTTTTCTCGGAGGGAATAGATCTGCCGGGCAATCGGCTCATAGGTGTCGTTGTTGTTGGCGTCGGACTGCCGGGAATATCCAACGAGCGAAACATTATGCGCGACTATTACGATGAAAAATGTGGAGAGGGTTACGACTACGCATATACCTATCCGGGAATGAACGGAGTGCTTCAGGCTGTGGGCAGAGTTATACGCCGCGATGAGGACAGAGGTATCGCCGTTCTGATAGACGACAGATATTCTGAACCTAAGTATATAAACTTGTTCCCACAAGAGTGGAAAAACATAAAATTTGCAGGAAATTCTGTATCTCTTGCAGAAATTGCGCGTAAATTTTGGGAAAAACAGGGGTAAATTTGAAAATTTTGCAAAATTTCAAATTTACTCTTGCTTTTTTTGTTTTATTGTGATATAATGAGGCATATTAATTTTTTACTGTTTGGAGAACACCGATGAATTACTCAGAAATGACAAAAGTACAGCTTGCAGAGGAACTTGGTAAGCTTAAAATAGAATATTCCAATATTTGTGAAAAGGGATTGTCCCTCGACCTTTCAAGAGGCAAGCCGGCAGCGGATCAGCTCAGTCTTTCGGACGGAATGCTTACGTGTATATCAAGTGCCGATGACTGCAAAACCGAGGCGGGATTTGACTGCCGAAATTACGGACTTTTTGATGGAATTCCCGAAGCCAAGAAGCTGTTTTCCGATTTGCTCGGAATTCCTCAGAACTATATATTTGTGGGAGGAAGCTCGTCACTTAATCTTATGTATGACTCTGTTGCACGTGCGATGCTTTACGGAGTGTACGGAAGTGAGAAACCTTGGTGTCGCGAGGAAAAAGTAAAGTTTGTTTGTCCTGTTCCCGGATATGACAGACATTTCAAAATATGCGAGTCTCTCGGCATTGAAATGATAAACGTTGATATGATTTCCACAGGTCCCGATATGGATGCGGTTGAGGCTCTTGTTGCAAATGATGCGAGCATAAAGGGAATTTGGTGCTGTCCTAAATATTCTAATCCCGACGGAATAACGTATTCAGGCGAAACGGTTCGTCGCCTTGCCCGTATGAAGACTGCCGCGCCCGATTTCAGAATTATGTGGGATAACGCTTATGCGGTGCATGATCTCTGCGACGACGGAGATGAGCTGCTTGACATATTCGAAGCATGTCGCGAGGTGGGAAATGAGGACAGAGTTCTTTACTTTGCATCTACATCTAAGATCACGTATTCCGGCGCCGGAGTTGCTATTCTCGCGGCTGATGAAAATAACCTGAAGCAAATAAAGTCGGTTATGACCGCGCAGACCATAAGCTTTGATAAGATAAATCAGCTCAGACATGTGAAATTTTTCGGAAATGCCGACGGAGTTCGCGCACACATGAAAAAGCATGCAGCTTTGCTTGCTCCCAAATTCAAGCTTGTTCTTGATAAGCTTGAGCAGGATCTTGCCTCTGTCGGAATAGGAAAATGGACAAATCCTCGCGGAGGATATTTTGTAAGTCTTTTTGTGCCCGCAGGATGTGCAAAGCGTACGTTTGAGTTGGCAAAATCAGCAGGAGTCACCCTTACAACGGTGGGGGCGACATACCCTTACGGCAAGGATCCGGCAGACAGCAATATCCGTATTGCTCCGACGTTTGCAAATATGGAAAACCTTTCTGCTGCAATGGATGTTTTGACACTGTGTGTAAGACTTGCGACAATTGAAAAAATGCTTGCGGAATAAGCGAAAACATTAAAATAACAGGGCGGTTATCCGCCCTGTTTCGATAAGGTGAAATATGAAAAAAAGACCGAACCAGTCGGATATAAATCCGTATCCGAACAGCAACACCAATAAGAGATATTATACTTACGATTATTGGTTAAAAAAGACCTTTGGCGGTAAATGCATGAAGATCCCGATAGATGCGGGATTTACCTGTCCGAATATAGACGGAAAGTGCTCTGTGGGAGGATGTATTTATTGCTCGCAAAGGGGAAGCGGAGATTTTGCTCCGGAAGCAGAAATGCCGGTTATTGAGCAATTTGAGACAGTAAAAAAACAACTTTCATCCAAGTGGGATACGGATAAATATATTCCGTATTTTCAGGCGCATACCAATACATACGCCCCACTTTCGAAAATCAAGGAAAAAATAGATCCCGTAATGGAAATGGAAGGTGTTGTGGGACTAAATATAGCCACTCGCGCAGACTGTCTTGAGGATGATGTCGTAAGCTATCTGTCAGAGCTTGCCGAGCGCACACTCCTTACCGTTGAGTTGGGCTTGCAAACTGTGCATGACAGAACGGCAAACCTCATTAACAGAGGACATACTTATGCGGATTTTCTTGAAGGATATAGCAAATTACGCAAGGCATCGAACAACATAAATATTTGCGTTCATTTGATATTTGGACTTCCGGGCGAGGGCAGGGAAGATATGCTTGAATCTGTCAGAGAACTGTCTAAGCTAAAGCCCGATCAGGTTAAAATACACTTGTTACACGTTTTGAAAAATACAAAACTTGCCGATATGTATCTGAGAGGGGAATACATCCCTATGGAAATGGAGGAATACGTGGAGACTGTCTCGCAAGCTCTCACTTATTTGCCACCCAATACAGTAATAGGAAGACTCACAGGAGACGGCATGCAGAGTGATTTGCTCTCACCGGATTGGAGCAGAAAAAAGACTGTCGTGATCAATAACATTGACAAAAAAATGTACGAAGATAATCTTTGGCAGGGCAAAAAATTTTCATAATGTTCCATCTGATAAAAGGTTCCGAAAACTATATGTTTTAATACAAAAAAGACCAAATGTGATGAGTTTGTGAAAGGTTGATATAATTATCGTTTTCTGTCGGGTAAATATCAACAATTTACACCTTACAAGTTTGGTCTTTTTGATAATTTACTTTTATTTTGCAGTATGGTATAATACTAATGAGAGCAAAACGAGACGTTTTGCAAGAAATTTTCAAAAAGGAGAAAAAGAAAATGAAAAGATTTATCTCTACAGCCATTGTGGTTGTAATGATCCTCTCTGCTCTGATGGTTGCGGCTATGATGCCTGCAGCGGCTGACGATGTTGTAGCTCCTCAGAACACAGAGGCAGTAGAGGGAACAGGCGATTGGCGCATTTATACTGCGGCAAAAGAGTATCCCTTAGACGAGGAAGGCAAGCCCGATTACGACACGCCTCCCGAAGAGGTTTATGTCCCCGGCGCTTCCTACACAGCGGACGGATTTACCGTAACAGGTGAATTCAAGAGCCCCCAGCAGCAGCGCTACAACATTATGTCAAAGGAAAAGCAGAACATTAAGAATCTTAGCATGACAGTAAGACTTGATGACTTCTCTTTTGGCGGTGACTTCTGGTTCAGCTTCTACGTTTGGGATTCGCCCAACCTCAACCAGGGTGTCACAGAGGGAACTTGGGGACAGGGTATATTCGGACTTATGCGTGCTACGGTAAACCGTACAGGCAAGGTTTCCTGGACACAGAGCCAGTCCTTTATTTCCGACCAGTCCTACTACAACACATCTACACCCCCCGCTCTTGATCCCGGTAGCGCATCCGCTCCTATGAAGTTCAATATCGTTGATTTCGGTGCAGATCTTGCAACTTATCCTCCCGAGCAGGATGATAACGGTGACTTCATTTTGACCATGGAAGTTACTTATGACGCAAATACAAACATGTACGGTATGGAGATTTGCGGTATTCCTGTACCCCAGGCGGTTGTTGACCAGTACTTCAAGTACCGTTTCGCTGACGGTATGGCATACGTTGGCTTCGGTGTAAACGGCGGTAAGACAAACTGTGTATCCGGTTGTACAATTATAGATTTCAACGGCGAGACACCTACAGGAACTGATGTTTTCCCCGCAACAGGTGTATTTGAGGACATCGGTCCCATGATTGATTCTTCCACAATTGAAGACGATCAGCCCGCACTTTACTTCGACGGTGCTAATGCAAACGGTGATTACAAGAAGACAGGTGACTTCTTTGCACATCTTAACCTTAATAAAAACTTGAACGCTGATAACACGTTCACACTTTATCCCCAGACTATCAACGGTTCATGGGTAATGGTTGCTCCCAGAAACGCAATTTCTTACGAGGCATCTGATTTCCCGTACATAGCAGTTCTTCTCAGAGACTACTGCAACTGTGTCTTTGCTCCCGGTGAGACAGGTTGTTATGAAGAAGAAACTCTCAACATATACTACTGCGCAGGCGAAGTACTTACGCCCGATGAAGAACACAGATATGACGGTGAGGTAATTACTAACTCTTGGGAGGATGAAGAAGGTCATAACTACAAGCTCTTCATCTTCTACATGGACGATCCTGACTTCACTCCCGACTGGGAAGGAAGAATCAACCGTATTGAGATCGTATTCAACAACATGATCCTTGTAAACGACGGACAGAACCACTTTGACTTCTGCTATGCAGGATTCTTCAAGGATGATATGGCGGCTGAAGATTTCGCTGCAACTTACGTAGAGAACGTTGCTCCCAGCTGTGCTCACGAAAATACTGAGACTATTCCCGGAAAGGATGCGTCTTGCCAAGAGACAGGTCTTACAGAAGGTATAAACTGTCTTGACTGTGGAAAGATTCTCGTTCCCCAGACAAACATTCCCGTACAGGATTGTACACCCGGTGCAGAGGCAACATGTACAACAGCACAGGTATGTACAGTATGTGGCAAGGTAATTGTTGCGGCTAAGGGACACACGGAGGTAT
>SVTX01000016.1 GCA_015063545.1 Oscillospiraceae bacterium
GCCCATGAATGAACAGAATTATGCTCCCAACTACAATCAGGGATATGCACAGCCTCAGCAGAACTATGCTCCCAACTACAATCAGGGATATGCACAGCCTCAGCAGAACTATGCTCCCAACTACAACCAGGGATACGCACAGCCTCAGCAGAACTATGCTCCCAACTACAACCAGGGATACGCACAGCCTCAGCAGAATTATGCTCCTAACTACAACCAGGGATATGCACAGCAGCCCCAGCAGGGTTACGCTCCCAATTACAACCAGGGCTACGATCCCAATGCTCAGCAGAATTATGCTCCCAATTACAACCAGGGCTATGATCCCAACGCTCAGCAGAATTATGCTCCCAATTACAATCAGGGATATGATCCCAACGCGCAGCAGAATTATGCTCAGGGCTACGATCAGAGCTATGATCCTAATGCTCAGCAGAATTATGCTCAGGGCTACGATCAGAGCTATGATCCTAATGCTCAGCAGGCATATGATCCTAATGCTCAGGCAGCATACGGCGCTTATGCGGAGCAGCCTGTAGTTGAGGAAGAAAACAATGACGGCAAAAAGAAGAAAAAGAAGTCTGTTGCAAAGAAGATAGTTACAGCAATTATTATTCTTGCCGTATTGGCAGCACTTGTAGTTGCGGGTATCCTTATTTATAACAAGTTTATAAAAGATGACTACGCTGACGTTAATCTCTTTAACGAAGGTCTTGTTTGCGTATGTGTAGACGATAAGTACGGCTACATGGACAAGAAGGGCAACATAAAGATTGACTGCGAGTACGATATAGCTTACAACTTCTCCAGCGCAGGTCTTGCTCTTGTAGGTAAGTACGACGAGGATGAAGGTGCAATGCTCTACGGTTACATAAACACCAAGGGCGAAGAAGTTACGGATATTGAGTTTTACGAGGCTCACTCGTTTGGCGAATGCGGAGTTGCCGCAGTTGCAAATGAGGACGACGAATGGGGCCTTATCAACAAGAAGGGCGAATTCGTAGTAGATTACGAGTATGTCGGTATTGTCGTTTACGATAGCGGAGTTATCCTTGCAGGCGACGAGGAAGACGAAGTATTCATTATCAATAAGAAGGGCAAGAAGGTAAGCTCAACATACGAATACATGGAATGGTATGAAGATGCCGGAATTGGTGTATATTACGAAGAGTCTGACGATGATGATGAAGGCGGCAAGTTCGGCCTTATAGATGCTAAGGGCAAGGAAATTACCGGCGCTGATTTTGATGGCATTTATGAGTTCAGCAAGGCAGGTATTGCGACGTTCGTTAAAATCGTTGAGTTCGAAGATGACGAAGTCATCACATGTCCCAGATGCGGTTTTGAAGGCGAGTATAACGATTACAGTGAGGAGCACGGAGAGCTTTATTGCAGTAATTGTTACTCTGCGGTAAACAGAGAGTACGGTGTCATCAATTCCAAGGGCAAGGTAGTTATTGAAGCCGGCGAGTATGACGAACTCTACGTTATGGCAAACGGATACATTCTTGCGTGGGAAAAGGTTGACGAAGACGAAGAGTCCGAGGATGAATCCGAGACATATCTCGTGCTTGACTCCAAGGGTAAGGTTAAGTTTGAGGTAGATACAGAGGATTGGGAATTGTGTGGCGAATTTGCAGATAACGGACTTGCGCTTATAGAACAGTACGACGAGGATGAGGATGAAGCTTTCTACGGATACGTCAACGAAAAGGGTGAGATCGTAATCAAGTGCAAATATGAGAATGCATACGGCTTCTCCGATTGCGGAATTGCAAGAGTATCCGAGACAAACGACGAAGGCGAAGTAACGTTCAGCTACATCGACAAGAACGGCAAGGAGATCTGCGGCGGATATATCTATGCAACAGACTTCTACAGTGACGGATACGCAATCGTTGCGGAGCTTGAAAATGACGAGGCAGTGCTTAAGGTTATCGACAAGAAGGGTAAGACCGTATGTCAGATAGAAGATATCGATGACGTGATTCTTCCCGTATACGGAACATATTCTACCGGAGAATCTCTTATGCAGAAAGCATCCTCTTACATAGGCGCATATGAGAAGCCTTCTTCAGATCCTCAAAGAGCAGGAGAGGCTCTCAGAGAGAACGAATACCATGTAGAGGTAACAGATCCCTCTGAATATGCAGATACTTTGGGCATTACTGGTTGTCAGTCTATAATTCAAGCATATAAGGACAGTGACTATGTAGCTATAATGTACTTTGACACCAAGGAAAATGCAAAGAATGCAAGAGAAAATGCAGGCTCTGAATACAAGATTTCCGGCAAGATGCTTTATACAGGAACAGTACAGGGCATTAAGGATGCACAGTAATATCTTAAAGTCAACAAAAACAAAATAAAAGGCGGTGCAGATGCACCGCCTTTTTGTGTATTTATGAATAATTAAAATCAGAATGTGATTCTCTTAACGCTCACGGGTTTTGTTCCGTCAAGCTCAAAAATTACCGCTTGCGCCTGTATTTCTCCGTCTGCGGGGAAAAATCTTGATGGCATATGGTCGTGCATTTTGCGAAGAACTGCGTTTGTATCCGTGCCGAGAATTCCGTTAGTCGGGCCCGTCATGCCAAGATCCGTGACATAAGCAGTTCCACCGGAAAATATTTGCATGTCGGCTGTGGGAACGTGTGTGTGCGTTCCGAAAATTATATCTATACGCCCGTCAAAATATCTTCCCATAGCGTATTTTTCACTGGTCGCCTCAGCGTGAAAATCCAGAATCGACAAGTCGTAGTTCCCCTTCTCGCGCGCCAAGATAAGCTCAACACTGTCAAAAGGAGAATCCAATGTGTCCATGAAAGCCTGCCCTTGCGCATTCATCACAAGCACCGAATATCCGCACACGTTTACTATGAGATGTCCGATGCCGGGACAGGAGCCGGGAAAGTTTGAGGGGCGGATTATTTTGTCGGTGTTCCCGTCAAGAAAATCCCCGATGTCTCTTTTTGCCCACGTGTGATTTCCAAGCGTTATAACGTCAACTCCGCAGTCAAGCAAGGCTTGCGCATACGCGGCAGAAATGCCGTGAATATCACTTGCATTCTCGCCGTTTGCGATGACAAGGTCTATTTTGAGCTCGTCTCTTTTTTTCCACAAGGTCTTTTGGAGATGGTCTATGGCGCGTGTGCCGACAATATCTCCGATAGCTAATATCTTCATATTTATAATGTCCTTTACTGTGTGATTTTGACTTACTTTCCAACGCAGAAATTTGCAAAAATATTTGATACGATATCCTCTGATACCGTGCGTCCGTCAAGCTCACCGACTGCTGCCATTGCCGCCTCAAGAGTGGAACAGCATATTTCAAGCGGAAGGTCGTCTTTTATATATTCTCTTGCGCATTTGAGAAGCTCCAGACCTTTCGCCGCGGCGGCGTGTTGACGGGAATTTGAAATTATCGCGTCGCTTCCCACATTAAGGTCTTTATCGATGTATATCTGTTCAATGAGCTTGCAAAGCTCGTCAAATCCGTCTTTGCTTTGCGCGGAAATTTCAATGCGGTATTCAAATTTTTCTGCCAAAGCTCGCGCCGAAGAAGAAATTCCTTTGTCGCTTTTGTTGAGTATTAAGACTGTTACAGCATTCTTGGCAAGAAGGAAGTCTGCAAATTCAACATCCTGCTCTGAAATATTTTGTGAGCCGTCAACGACAGCCAAAATAAGCTCCGCGCAATCTATCTTCTCCATGGCGCGTTCAACACCTATTTTTTCAACAGCGTCACGCGTTTTTCTGAGCCCCGCGGTATCCGAAAGCTTGAGCATAACTCTGCCGACCATAGCGGTTTCGGTCAGAATGTCTCTTGTAGTTCCCTCAATATCCGTAACTATTGCCGCCTGTTTTCCAAGTATGAGATTGTAAAGCGAGGATTTACCGGCGTTTGTCTTTCCCGTAATAACGGTAGGAATACCCTCGGAGACTGCGCGACCTGTTTTATACGTAGCGCAAAGCGCTTCAAGAGCCGATATATTCTTGTCTGTCACTTCAAGCATTTGCTCAACGCTCAGATCGGCAAGATCTTCGTCGGGATAGTCTATTTTTGCAAACACCGCGGCTACGACGGAGCAGATAGAATTATATATTTTATCTGTTTGTTCGGAAAGAATTCCCTTCATTGTGGAGCGCGCGAGCAATATCTGATCGTCGGTCTGTGCGTCGAGAAGATTTCCAAGCGCTTCTGCGCCCGAAAGCTTCATTTTGCCGTTTATAAATGCCCTGCGTGTGAACTCTCCTGCTTCTGCGGCTCTTGCGCCTGCGCAAAGCGCGGCGGTAAGCACCTTTTGTGTAATAAGAATTCCTCCGTGACAGGATATCTCTACTGTATCCTCGCCTGTGAACGAGCGCGGCGCGCGAAAATATACGGCTATACCGTCGTCTATCTGAATGCCGTCGGAAAATATTCTTCCGTAATATGACAAATTCGCCTCTGCGTCACAAAAATCCTTGCCACACACAGGCTTAAATATTTTACTTGCAACCGAGAGAGCGTCCGTACCCGAAATGCGAATTACGGCTATTCCGCCCTTGCCGTACGGTGTGGAGACCGCGGCGATCGTATCCATAAGATTCATAAAATATTCCGCTTTCTTTTATAATACAATAAGTATAACATAACTCTGCGTAGTAGTCAAGGATTTGTTTTGTGGGGGGGGGGATGCATTGCGCTGCTATTTGTCATCCCGACCGTAATGGAGGGATCTCAAATTTTTGATGGCAAGGCGGGGATGCTGATGCAAAGACTTGACAATACCCGCTAAAATTTTTTCGGACATCGAGTCCTCAAAAATTTTGGGAATCGAACCTTTAACTCAAAAACCGCAAGCGTTTTTGAGTTGTATGATTTCTCGCGTCCGTATGGGTTGCCAAAAAAGAACAGGGATGCAAAAGCATCCCTGTTCTTTTTTGGTGACCCGTACGGGAATCGAACCCATGTTACAGCCGTGAAAGGGCCGTGTCTTAACCGCTTGACCAACGGGCCATATGTCTGTCGCTTCTGCGACAGAATATGGTAGCGGGAATTGGACTTGAACCCATGACCTACCGGGTATGAACCGGTTGCTCTAGCCAACTGAGCTATCCCGCCAAATGCGCGACAAATTCAACGCCTGTGTATTATATCATAAAAATTTTGCCGTGTCAATACTTTTTTAAAAAAATTTTTCTTTTTAATTTGTTTTAATTACTTTGCATTTGTTTGAGGCAATATTTTCCCTCTTTTCCTCTGTATTTCCGAATATCACAGAGTTATGCCTTTATCTGTATTTTCTTCCTTATATTGTTCCTTGAACAGGTTTTTTTGGTATGCTATAATGAATTTGCAAGTATTCGGCCCTTTTGGAAAAAAGAAGTGTCAGGATACAAAATTCATTACAGAAAGGAGAAATCAGATGAATTTCAAGAAAAAAGCAATACTCTGTTCCCTTGTCGGCGCAATCATTCTTACAACCCCTGCGCTGAGTACGGCAGCGGCAAACAAAACCGATACTAATTTCCCCGATACCGTCGGGCACAGCGAATCTGCAAGAGTTGCGGAAAATCAGGAGAGCTTATCGGCTGCGGGGGTGTCCCGAGCAGGCGTTATGCCGTCCGGCTCGTACAAAATGAACGTTAATATCAACGGGCGCAGAGTTCTTGACGGAAGAGTTTTCGGAATAGGTAGCACTACATACGTTCCTCTTTTTAAATTTTGCGATTGGCTCGGTGTGTTTTCCTATTCATACGACAAAAAATCAAAGCTCGCCACAGTTTCGGGTGACGGATTGCAGATAAGCGCCAAGGAAGGTACGCTTTATATTGTGGCTAACGGAAGGTATTTTTATACCGTTGATGAAATAATAGAAGTCGCCGGAGAGATATACGTTCCTATCCGTCCCATAACCAAAGCTCTTAACTCAAAACTTGAGTGGAGTAATTCTGACGGAGAGTTTAAGGTGTATTCGGGCGATACTTCCCTTCTCCCCGGAGCATCGCGAGTTTACAGGGATGATGAGATATATTGGCTTGCCAGAATAATCAACGCCGAAGCGGGCGGCGAGCCTATGCAGGGTAAGCTTGCCGTTGGAAACGTAATTTTAAACAGAGTACGCTCCTCGGCATTCCCCAATACTATTTATTCGGTAATATTTGACAGGCGTTACGGTGTTCAGTTCTCCCCCACCGCAAACGGAACTATCTACAAAACTCCGAGTGCCGAGAGTGTTATTGCCGCAAAAATGTGCATAGAGGGATATTCTCTCTCTTCTGACATTCTGTACTTTTTCAATCCCAAGACCTCTCCCTCAAATTGGATATCTAAAAACAGACAGTATGCGTTTACCGTGAAAAATCACGCATTTTACTATTAAAATGTCACTTACTGCTCACATTTTGACCGCTGCGGATATTCCGCGGCGGTTTTTGTCATATTTGTAATGCTTTTTCTGTCTCGCCTATTGCAATATTTGTCTTGTCGTGGTATAATTAGATAAATGTTGGAATAATATTGCAGTAATAATAATTTCACGGAGAAAAGTATGGATAAATACAGGCTATATTCCTCTCTTTCGGTAGATAACAGACCGAAGGCAGAGGCTCACATTGACCTTTCTGCGCTGAGACATAATTACAACAAGCTCTGCTCATACCTTGACGGTTGCAGAGCTATTTGTGTTGTCAAGGCGGACGCATACGGACACGGCGCGCCGGAATGCGCAAAGGCGCTCGCAGAGGCGGGATGTGATTTTTTTGCGGTGTCGTCTCTTGAAGAGGCGCTTGCCATAAGAAAGGTGTTTCCGTATTCAAAGAAAAAAATAGATATAATCATTTTGGGCTATACCTTCCCCGAACAGGCAAAGCAGCTATCTGACAACAACATAATACAGACCATTTCATCAGAGCAATACGCTAAACGGCTTAACGAATGCGCGCTGGAGGCGGGCTGCAGAGTGAGAACTCATATTGCGCTGGATACCGGAATGAACAGAATAGGCTTTTGCGTTCACAACGAGCGACAGATAAACGAGGCGGTTGCGACAATATACGATATGCAAGAGCTCAGGGGCATAGAAATACAGGGTATGTTCACTCATTTTGCCGATGCGGATGCGGATTTTGAAAAACGTGAGAAAAAGACCGTGCGTCAGTATGAACGCTTTGACAAGGTCAATTCCCGACTTCAAAAGCGCGGCTTTGATACGGGATTTCTGCACGTTTGCAACAGCGCGGCTACCGTAAAATTCCCTCAATTTCATCTTGACGGAGTGCGTCTGGGTATCATGCTTTACGGCGCGCTCCCGTCTGAATACGTGGAATGCGATCTTTTGCCTGTAATGACCTTCAAGACCATAATTGCTCATACTCACCTGCTCTCCCCCGGAGAGGAGGTAAGCTACGGAGGAGAGTTTTCATCATCCGTTGAGAGAAAGATAGCGACTGTGCCGATAGGCTATGCAGATGGGTTCATGAGGTCGCTCTCGGGCGCGGAGCTGTGTGTTCACACCAAAAGCGGAGAAGTTTTTGTTCCGGTGGTAGGCAGAGTTTGCATGGATCAGTGCATGATAGATATTACGGGTACGGATGCGTGCGAGGGGGATGTTGTGACGGTGTTCGGAGATAATCCTGACATGCTTCACGCTCTTGCCGTTCGAGCCAAGACCATAGAATACGAGATACTTTGTCTTATCTCATCGCGTGTTCCGAGAATATACAAATAAATCAAGGATGAGGACGTAAAAATGAAAAAAATGAGATTTTGGATAGCAGCAGCCCTGATATGCGTTTGCGCAATATTTGTCTTGTCGGGATGCTCTAAGACCCAGCAGACTCAGGACAACGGAATTACCTCAATAGAGATAAAGGGTAAGGACGAAAAGCGCGAGGTCCGCATAAAGGCGGAGTTCACGGATGAATTTGTTGACGCTCACAAGGGGCAGGATATTCATCTTATCGCAAAGGATCCCTCCAACACAAGCGGTAAGTACACTTCCCTTGCCAGCAAGAAAATAAAGAACAGTATAAAATTTGAGCTTCCCTATCAGACCGACGGCAAAAGTTATTTGAATACGGCATTCGTGTGCGCGTATGTGGAAAACGGAACTTTCGTTCCGATAGGAAACGAGAGATACATAGAGGATGTTTCAGAGCTTGGACAAGGCGCATCCCGCCCGCTTACGGGAAATATCAAAGGACTTGCGACCGACAATATAAGTCACGCATCTTATCTTGGAACGGATCATATTTTACTTGAGGTCAGAATAGACAAAATGCTGCTTGAGACTTATGAGGAAGGTGCGCAGAGCTGTATCAGCCAGGGCTTGACTTACTATTTTGACGGTGAGCAGGTTGAGCATTTCGATAAAGTAATAAAACAAGCAACGGATGCGAAAATGTCCGTATATCTCCAATTTGTACTTTGCGAGCCCGACGAGCTTACAGAGGAGGAGATAGAGGAAGGTAAGATCCAAAAGAAAAAAATAGAGTGTCTGTATTTTCCGGGAGCATCTCCGAAGGCGACCGCTTTCATGCCCAACATAACCGACAAAAAAGCGCAGGGATATATGACGGCGCTGTTTGACTTTTTCGCTCAGCGCTATTCGGGATCTGATCACGGAGTAGCTATAGATTACATAATCGGTAAAAACGTAAATAATATCGCTACGTATAACAATGCCGGAGAAATAGAGGCAAAAGATGCGGCGGACTGCTATTCGGCCTTGGTAAGAATGGCGTATAACTGCCTTGTAAGCAGAGTTTCAAACGGAAGGGTGTATATTTCGCTTGATAACGCATGGAGAAAAGAGGCAGGCGGTGCGCTGACTTATCTTAACAATTTCAATTCAACGGCAAAGGCTACGGGAGATTATCCTTGGGGCGTTGCGCTTTCATACGGAAATCTTTCGGGTGATACCGCATGGGCAGACAGCGACGCAAATACTGTCTCCGCTAACAGTCTTGGTGACATCAAGGGTGTTCTCAATACGGATGCTATGCTCCACAAAAAAGAACAGCGACGCGTAATAATCAGCGAATTTTCCATTCCCGTAAATAAAGAAAGCGCAAACAGCGAGGATCGCAGAGCCGCGTCTTACGCATACGTGTACTATTCTACTTTGAACGCGGATTTTGCAGATGCGCTGTTCTACACCGAATATGTCGATGATCAAAGAGGGCTTTTGACAAACAATCTGACAGCCACAAAGCTTTGTGACGTGTATGCTATATGCTCGTCAAATCGCACGCAGGAGCTGAGTTTTATAGATTCCATTATAGGTGACAAATGGAAGGCGCTCAAAAAAAGCGAGAGCTTTGAGGAGACAAACGTCATATATTCTTCCATCGTTACAAAGGAAGTAAAGACATCAAACCCCAAGAGACTTTTTGATTTTTCAAAGGGAGATATTTACGGATTCAAGCCCGCCGGCGGCGCGGAATACGTTTCTCTTGTCGATTACGCCCAAAAGGACGGTAAGAGCAACACGTGCCTTATCATAGGCGGTGCAAAGGGTGGTTGGAAGACGGCTTTTTGTAAGGCGGTTGGAAAGAGTGAGCTTGATTCCTCAAAATATCTCGGTATAACCGCCGCAGGTCAGTATTCCGGACAGAAGGCTTACTTGGTCATTACAGGCATATCCAAAAAGTCAGATGAAAAATTTTCGATATGTATGGCAACTACACTGACGGCTGAGCCCAAGGAATACTTCTTTGATATATCGGATTTTGCAGATAAGCTTTCTTCTTCCGATGACGTAAGCTTTTCCGTTTGTATTCCCGAGGACACTCAGGCGAGCGCGGGAGAGGTTTACGTATATAAAATAAATCTTTACGGTTCATCGGGATCTCAGGTTTGGAAATACATTCTCATAATCCTTATAATCATATTGGTTGCTGTGGGTATCTTTGTTGGCATAAGACTTTTTGAAAAGCGCTCAAAGCGTGGTAAGGGCAAGAGCAAGAGTGCGTCAAAAAAGTCAAATTCTTCCGCAAAAAGATCAGGAAGCGTATCCAAAAAGGAAAAAGAGCCGAGCATCGTAGTAGATGAAGATGACGGCGACGAGGATTTCGACGAGGATTATGACCGCGATGATGACGAGGACGGAGAAGATCAGGAATGAACGTAAACTACGAGTACGAAAAAAGAAACACGGATTTCTATTTTCGAAGCGATAACCGAGGAAGTGTTTCTCTTGCGTGTACGTCACATCTTCACTATCACGTGGAAATAGCGTATATTGAGTACGGAAAGGTTGACACTTACGTTGACTCGGAAAAATATACTCTGTACCCCGGAGATGTTTTGGTGGTGTTTCCAAACAGAATACACCGATTTGAGTCTGCTGACAAAAAAGAAAGATATAAGTTATTTATAATCAATCCCGATATTGTGCCCGATCTTGTGCACAGGCTTCGTCATGAAACTCCCACAGATCCCGTAATCAGAGAGGCAAACAAAAACAAGCGTCTTATGTCGCTTATAAAAATCCTTGCCGACTATGAGAAAATCCTCCCCACAGAGAGCAACGATATGCTAAGGGGAGTGATAATGAAGGGGTATATTTTGTCTTTTTTTGGTGAAATATTCGGAATGCTTCCCATGACGGAAACCAGAAGTGCGGACAGTCAGGCGATGAGAGCTATACTTGACTATTGCTCTCAGAATTTCACGCAGGAGCTTTCGCTTTCCTCGCTTGAGCGAGAGATACATCTGAGCAAATATTATATCTCACATCTTTTTAGCGACAAGCTTGGAGTGAGCTTTAACGAATATATAAATTCACTCAGAGTGTCCGAGGCGTGCAGACATCTTAGGTTTGGCGAGAGCAGCATAACAGAGATATCCGCTATGTCGGGATTCGGTACGTTGCGAACCTTTAACCGCGCGTTTGTAAAGCAGATGGGCATGTCACCCTCGCAGTACAGAAAAACAAACCGACACGAAAGCTCATCCGCTTCCGTGCCGAGTTAAAAAACGCAAGGCTTTAGAGTGTCGCTCTAAAGGACAGTTTAAAAAAATACGGCATATCTCGAAAGAGGTACGCCGTATTTTGCATTTGCGGACACAAATGCAGTGCTTGTCAGGAAAATTGACAATTCATAGGTGAACATAAAAAAGGCTCCCTTGTGTAAAGGGAGCTGACGCCGTAGGCGGCTGAGGGATTGTTTTCGTAATAAAACTAACTCTTCACAATCCCTCCGTCACGGCAAGCCGTGCCACCTCCCTTTACACAAGGGAGGCTTTTTTCTATCTCTCGGAAGGTAAGTTTATAATTTTTCACCAAATATGTTTACAAATCGCCAAAATTGTGATATAATAATCTTGCTACACAAAATTTAATTAACAAGCTATGCGAGGGGACTCTCTGTTTTTATAGAGGGTTTTATCCCTATGCTTATATGCTAATAATGAATTTGGCAAAAACGCAAATTCCACTTAGCGTATAAGCGAGAGTTATCTCCGAGCTTGTTAAGTTTTGTGTAGCAGCAATCGGGGTTTGCGTTTTTCGGTGCGTGGCTTCGGTTACGCACCTTTTTATATGTGGATGGTGGATATATGAGCAAGAAGATTCAAGAAAAAATCATAGATATTACTGGCGTTGAACTTACACCGGGAAAACCCACCGTTTGCCTTGGTAACGGCGAACAAGGGTTTGAGTGTTGTTGTGACGAGTGTGATTACTTTTTGCTTTGTTTTCCGAAGTTTGATGATCAAATCAAAGAAGAAAATATTACTTAAAGATAGGTTTATACCAAAAACAGAAAAAATGACAGAGAGTGTAAGACATTCTCTGTCATTTTTGTAAGCAAATAAGTATTCTTTTTAAGATTAAAAACTGTCCTTAAGAATACGTACCATTTGCCTTGTGCTTTTTTTAATTTTTACATCAATAATCGTAATCCTCGTCCTCGGTGTGCTTTGCAGCCGCCTTCTGATCCTCAAGATAAATTACTATCTTGCGGTTGTTTTCAGAACCGATGGAATTGGTGGATACGCCGCTTATTCCCTGTATCTCGGAGTGAATGATTCTTCTCTCGTAGGGGTTCATAGGCTCAAGCATAACGCTCTTTTTGTATTTAAGCACCTTGTCTGCCATTCTTCTTGCGAGGCTGCGGAGAGTTTCCTCTCTCTTTGCTCTGTAGTTTTCGGCATCAACCGTAACTTTAACGTGTGCTCTCTTTTCGCCGTCAACCTTCTTGTTGGCTGCGAGATTTGCAAGGTACTGAATGGAATCAAGCGTGTCGCCGTGATGACCGATGAGAATTCCGGCGCCCTCGCCCTGAATGTCGATAAGCACTCCGTCTCTGTCTGTGGCTTCCTTCATTTCAACAGTAACGTTGAGCTGCATGTCGGATACGAGCTTCTTTATGAAATCCAAAGCAATATCCTCACCCTTAAGAGTATAAACTGCCTTTATTTTTGCAGGTGTCGCTCCGATTCCGAAAAGTCCCTTCTTGGGCTCGTCGATTACCTCATAGGTAATTTCATCAGAGGATACGCTAAGCTGCTCTGCGGCATTCGCAAGAGCTTCTTCTATAGTCTTTCCTGTTGCGATAATTTCTTTTTTCACAATAAACTCCAATGAAGATAACTGATATGCTTATCAGTCATTCTTTTCCTTTTTGTTTTTTTCTTTCTTTTCTTTTTTCTGTTTCTTTTCCTTTTTGGAGGATACGTTTTTGTCGGTATCGTCCTTAAGGGATGCGCCCTCTGTCATTTTGTTTTCGGGAAGCTTTTCTTCCTTTGCGGGCTCGGGGGTGACTTCGATATATTCTGCGTCTTCTACGGGCTGAGGAATATAGTTTCCTTGCTCGTCGTAGTCCTCATCATCAATGTGGTGGAGCGAACGAACTTTTCCTGCATTTGCGGATTTTTCAACCTTTTTGGGTTGTTTGCCCGCGTATTCTCGCTCGGCGGCTTTATAATCCGCTTCGGTAAATACGGGTAGTGGCATGACCTTACTGATGATTATCTGCTTTACTGTACTTACGACACTCTTGAACATCCAATATATACCTACTGCGGCAGGAACGATAAACGTCATCCATACGCTCATCAGAGGCATCATCCAGTCCATCATCTTGTTGGAACAAGCTGTCTGGGCATCTCCCGACGCGCTCTGCGTAGGCTGATACATGAATTTACGGGATATTTTTGAGCTAAAGAAGTACACAAGGAACGTGAGTACCGGAATGGCAAGAAGCCAATAAAGTCTGTTGTCACCGGGATTGAAGCTGGGAATATTACCCATGTTGATAGGACCGATATTGAAGTTGGTATCCTCTGCTCTTTCTGCGATCTCGCAGATTCGCTCATATACCTTTTCTCCGGTTTCGGGATTATCAAAGAAGGTCTTTACGCCCTCAAATGCCTCGGCGCCCTTTTCACGGAGCTGCGCTACGAGACCGATAGTACCGTTTGTGTTTACGTTCATTCCAAGGCCGCCCTCTGTTTTGGGCGCGTTCATGTACTGAACGATAAAGCCGGAGAAGTTTCCGCCATAGCCGAAAACGTATTTGAGGGGGTTAACTACGATGCTGTACAGCGCCATAATGATAGGAAGCTGAATGAGCAAAGGCAGACAACCGCCCATGGGATTGAATTGCTCTTTCTGATAGAGCTCCTGAATTTCCTGATTGATCTTTTGCTGTGTGGCCTGGTCTGTGCGTCCTGCGTACTTTTTGCGGATAGCCATTTCCTTAGGACGGAGTCTTGCCTGTTTAATGGAATTCTTCTGCTGCTTTATAGAGAAAGGAAGCATGAGTATCTCTACTACGATAGCGAAGATGAAAAGCGCGAGAATATAGCTCTTAAGGGGCATTATCTTGGTTATCCAACCGATAAACGTACCTATATAGAACAATATGGAATCAACAAATCCTCTGTCTGCTTCAAGAGTAATGTCTTTTCCTACTTCGGCGCTCTTCCAATCGCTGAGGTTCTTCTTTGTCTCTACGGTGTTGTTGGGCCCGCAGCTTGTGAGAACTGAGAGCAAAACAACAGCCAAAAGCGCAAATATAAGGATCTTTGCAATGGTTTTTCTTTTCAACATTTTTAAAAAGTAGTCCTCTCGTTTATTTTTTTGGACCTAATTGTCATTGTCAAGTGGCAAATAGTATCTGAAAACAAATTTCTTGTTTTCGGGGATTGTATAAAAAATTTTTTCGCCCAAAGAATTTTTCGGATGAGAAAGACCTCTAAGCGGAACAGGATCGTAGCCGCCCGCGCAAAAGGGCTGGCAACGGGATATCCGCGAGACGGTAAGTATCATTCCGACAATAAATCCACGTTTGCTGAATGCCCCGACGGCGTATGCCGAGCAGGACGGGTAAAAACGGCAACAGGATTTTTTCTTTAAGGGAGATAAAAATTTTTGGTAAAAGCGTACAAGCCAGATACACAGATACTTCATTTTGTATTTGTGTGTTGTGCGGAGCCGATATCTTGGCGCTCCGTTTCAATTTTTTCAAACATGTCGAGCTTTGAAAAGGCGTACTTTAGTTCTTTTGCGACAGCGGTGCTTTTTTGTCCGATTATTTCGGGGCGCGCGCTTATCACGATAAGAAAACCTGTCTTTAAGTTTTTTTGTACGCAAGAATATCCGGCGCGTATAAGTCTTTTGGCGCGGCTTCGCTTTACAGCTGAGCCCACCTTCTTTGTAACAGACAAGCCAAGTCTGTTTACGCGTATTTTTTGTGGATGCTCCTTTTGAAGCCTTTTTGCGTGGAGATCACGCAATACGTAAACGCAAACAAATCTGCCGAAATAGTGCTTTCCGGCCTTGAATGTCTTGTTATAAAGATGATGCTCTTTAATTGCTGGATATTTCATTTCGCATCTCTCCTTGTATTTCCGCCAAATCTTCCGTGTTTTTTGTCATTTTTTATCCTTGTTTTAGCTCTTTGGATATCAGAGCAAAAAACCCCGATGCCGTACACTAAAGGCGCTCTCTTTTGGCGGCGCTGTTATGATAGGTCATCGGTGTTTTTATGTGTTGATAGAGTTTTTCTAACTTTAAGCTCCGTAAAAACGGTACCCGAAAGGGATTAGTAGGTCAGTCTCTTTCTGCCTTTTGCACGACGTCTCTTAAGAACGTTTCTGCCGTCGGATGTCTTCATTCTCTTTCTGAAGCCGTGTTCCTTTTTTCTCTGACGCTTTTTGGGCTGGTATGTTCTGAGCATCTGATGCACCTCCTTGAATTTTTTCGGAAGCGTTTGGCATACAGCACATAATTTTGGGCTGTTTTACGCTTTTATACAATGACATCGTATATTATACAACAAGGGACTATACTTTGTCAAGGATTTTTTTGAAATTTTTTGATTTTTCCCTCAATTATTTAATAATATACAGCAATTTTGAGAGTATTTTGAGAAAAATTTACAAAAACAACGGAGCCTGAAGGGTGAGAAACTTCAAACTCCGCTATTTTTATATAATGGAATTACTTGTTCATTCCGTTGAGTGCCTTTGTGAACTGGCTCTTCTTATGAGCAGCGGCATTCTTGTGAATAATGCCCTTGGATGCGGCAACGTCAATTCTCTTAACAGCAACCTTGTATGCTGCCTGCGCTGCTTCCATATCACCGGAAGCGATCGCTGCGTTGTACTTCTTGATGTCTGTCTTCATAGCGGACTTGAACATCTTGTTCTGAAGTGTCTTTGTAGCTGTGACCTTTACGCGCTTCTTAGCTGACTTAATATTCGGCATTTCTCTACCTCCATGTAATTTTTACATATGATGTACGGACGCCCTCAGTCTGAGAGGGTACATCGGGACAGCCGCTCATACAGTAATATATCATACCACAACTTTTTCTAAAATGCAAGAGGTTTTTTGAATTTTTTGAAAATTTTTTTATTTTGTTTTTCCTTGATACTTTGACTGCGGCGGGCAAATCAACGGGAATAATCAAATCTCAAACACAAACGGGAGGAGCAAGCCATCATTTACAAGCAAATCCCCTCCGCTGCGGCAAAAAGCCGCAGCCCCTCCCCTACGACGAAATAATACAACAAAAATTCACGTTTTAACTGCTATAAGCGATAACCGAGTAGGCGTTTGCGTGAGAGGGTTTCAAAAGGGAGAGAGAAATCGCAACCTCTCTCCCTTTGTGGCTCTCTTTGGATAAGCATTTCGTAGAAATGCGAGCTGGAGCAAAGCGGAAGCAGCTTTCATGCAGCTATTGCCAAAAAGTCACATAAAGTATCAAAAAAATTATCTCAAACACAATGCTACCGCATCGCAGATGCACTCCACTATATCGGACGCTATCATACAATGCTCACCGTAAAGCTCTGCGGCAAAATCCCCCGCAAGTCCATGCAGATATGCCGCAATAGCAACCTTATGCAAAAGTGATCTTGCTTCAAGAGCGCCGTTTCCAAGCATGCCGCAAATTATTCCCGCAAGCGCGTCGCCCGAGCCGGCTGTTGCCATTCCTGCGTTTCCGCTTTGATTGACATATACGGTGTTCCCGTCTGTAATGACAGTCTTATGGTCTTTGAGAAGCGTGATAATTCCCATTCGCTTTGAAAAATCCGCCGCGTATTTTGCGGGAGATGAAAGCAGGTTTTCCACGCTTTCGCCGCAAAGACGGGAAAATTCTTTCATATGAGGAGTAATTACAGTTTGTTTTTTCTGTTCCGCTGACAAAAGCTCCCACAAGTGCGGATTGTCGGAAAGAATATTCAACCCGTCCGCATCAATTATCAAGGGACACGACGCTTCTCTTAGCGTGGTTTCAAGTATTTTTATTGAGCGTTGACTTTTTCCGATGCCGCAGCCGATAACTATGGCAGTGGATCTTTTGATCTCTTTTGTCAAAAGCTCTGTGTCTGTTTTCTCTCCGTACAAAAGCATTACCGCTTCGGGAAGATTTTTTGACATGGGAGCGTAATTTTCTCGGTGAGTATATATTCTCACAAGTCCGGCGCCCGTTCTGAAAGCAGCTTTCCCGCACAGCACAGCTGCGCCACTCATTGCAAGACCCAGCTCATTTTCGTCTGGAAAGCTTCCGCAAATACACAGAATATTCCCAAAATCTCCCTTATTACATCTGTCCTCTCTATCCTTAAAGCAAAAGCGCAGATCATTTAAATCTACGCTTTTGTATAGAGGAGAGGGGTTGTGTTCCCTTATATCCATAAATTTTCTCCGAATCAAGATTGAGCTTCCGTCTTTTTGAGAGTGACGGTCATTGTTGTAGTTCCCTTTGCAAGCTCATACGCAGTATTGCTTACGGAATATCCCTTGGCAGAGATCACCTTGAGCGTATAGTCGGAAGGAGCAATATTAAATGTTGCGGTTCCCGCAGCGTTGGAATATACTTCCACAACAGTAGCATTGCTCTGAGTATCGGTCATTTTAAATCTGACACTCTGGATAGCCGCGCCCGCTTCATCTACGAACTTAATAGTATATTGAGCGGTATCGGTGTTAGGCTTTTCGGATACTGCGAGACCTGTATTCTTGACGGGCTCGACGAAGAACATATCATATATAACTATGTTTTTAGAGGGGGAATGGAGTCTGTCCTCTCCTGTCTTCTTCGTTTCGCACTTAGCAATGCTGTCGGCTACGTCCATGCCTGCGAGAATGTAACCGAAGGATGCGTAAAGCCCGTTCAAATCTAAGTTATCCTTTTGTACGAAGAAGAACTCAGACGTTGCGGAATCTCTGTCGGCGGAACGCGCCATGGAGATAGCACCCTTTACGTGCTGAAGATTGTTTGCCCAGCCGTTTTGTGTAAATTCTCCGATTATCTTGTCGGTTGTCTTGGAGGTGCCGTTTGCGTTTCTTGTGCCGCCCTGGATAGAAATAGGAACGAATTCGTCCTTTTCTGCCTTTGCGCTTGTTCTTATTTTATCAATGAGTGTGTTGTCATAGAAGTTGTTTTTTACGAGCTTCTTGAAGTTTGCAACAGTCTTGGGCGCAATATCCGAACGCAACGCGATAACGATATCACCGTAGCCTGCTACCGCGATGTTGACAAAATCTGTTTCCTTGTCGGTCTTTGCAAAATCCTTGTACTCATACTTGTCTATCTGAGCGCTTACCTTTGACATATCAACCGAAACGCCTATTCCTGTGTTTGCGATATTGTAATATCCGCCTTCGGTCTCGGTGTCTTTTGCGGAAGGATACTTGTAGAGCTTATCAAGTCCTTCAATCTGCTGCGCTTGCTGCTGCTCGCTTGCCTGTTCGTCGGCATGCTTGTCGTGGTTTTTAAGAATTACCCAAATAAGCGTGGAACAAACAGCTATTATCAGTGCGATTACGATAATACCGATGATCCATTCTTTTGCCGTTGTTTTGTTCGTTTTATTGTTTTTGGACGCCATAATAACCCCCGTATAAATTTTCTCCTATCATTGTACCACGTTATCTGCAATAAGTCAAGAGGTAATTCGTAATAAGAACGTCGCGCGCCCCATACTATTGTACTGAAGGGATGTGATCAAATGCAATCAAAATATGCTCTTTGGGCTTACAGAACGGTTATTGCCGGCGGGATTTTCGCGCTTGTTTTTCTCTTTTGCAAATATCTTTTGTCTGCGTGTGTTCCGTTCTTACTTGCGTATTTTTTGTCCTTGCCCGTAAAAGCGCTATCGAAAAAAATAACAAAGGCTACCAAAATTCCACGCAAAATATGCGCGGTGTTTATACTTACAGTGCTTATTATTCTGATGTGCATAGGAATAAAATTATGCATTTGTGCGCTTATGGAGGAAATATCCGAAATAGTGGACATGCTATCGGAGGATCCGCAGAGACTGCAGAGCGTATTTGATACCGCCGCACACAAGCTTTCGTCTTTGAAAGAAATGTTTTCATTCGTGGGCTTAGGCGGGGCGGAGAGTATGTCTGCGTCTGCAGGAAGGTTTCGGGGAGTAATGCTGGAGGCGGTGTCCTCGGTTGTTTCTTTTTTGGGTGAAAAAATATCGGATCTTGCTATCGGTCTTGCGGCCAATCTGCCAAGTGCGCTTTTGTTTTGCGTGGCAACGCTGATGTCTTGCTTTTATTTTGCGTGCGATGAGGGAGAAATAGAACAATATTTTGCGAAAATGCTTCCTGAGAAAACAAGAACAATGCTATATAAGATCAAAGACAGTTTCAAGCAAGTAATGCTCAAATACATAGGCGCGAGTCTTTTGCTGTGTCTCATTACGTTTTTGATAGTTTTTACAGGACTTGCGTGTTTGCAATATCAGTACGCTATGTTTATGGCTGTTATAGTGGCGGCAGTGGATATTTTACCGCTTTTGGGATCGGGGGCGGTGCTTGTGCCGTGGGGAGTTATATGTTTTCTGAACGATGATCCCCAAATGGGTGTGTCGGTTCTTGTGATATGGGCGGTGTCTGCTCTTGTCCGTCAGATAGCTGAGCCGAAAATAATTGGAAAAAATATAGGGCTACATCCTCTTGCCGCGCTTATCTCTGTTTACGTGGGGGCGAAAATTTTCGGAGTTGCGGGATTGTTTTTTGCTCCTATTGTCGCGGTCGGGATAAAGGCGGCAATTTCGCTTGTTTATAAAAAAAGAATGGACGATTTGTCGCCTCGCCCTTGACAATATTTTTAGGGTATTGTATAATGTATATATCAAAAAAGCCAATTACTGCAAAGGAAAGAGAAACATTATGGAAAAAAACAAACTTTGCGAGCTATCTCGCGCGGCAACAAAGATCCGTATGGGAGTTATAGAGGCTACTCATGCGGCGGCATCGGGACATCCGGGCGGATCGCTCTCTATTGCCGATATTATGGCATATCTTTACTTTAATGAAATGAACGTAGACATAAGCAATCCCAAAATGGCAGACAGAGACAGACTTGTTCTTTCTAAAGGACATACAGCTCCTGCGCTTTATTCTGCATTGGCAAATAAAGGCTTCTTTGACGTAGAGCAGCTTAAAACTCTCCGCCAGGCAGATAGCTTTTTGCAGGGACACCCCGACATGAAGGGCACACCCGGTGTGGACATGACAACCGGCTCGCTCGGTCTTGGCATTTCTGCGGCATGCGGAATGGCTCTTGCGGGTAAGATCGACGGCAAGAACTACAGAGTTTACGCAATTCTCGGCGACGGCGAGAGCGAGGAAGGTCAGGTGTGGGAGGCGGCTATGTTTGCTGCTCACTATAAGCTTGACAATCTCTGTGTAATAGTTGACTCCAACAAGCTCCAGATAGACGGCCCTGTTGCCGAGGTCATCGGCCCTGCTCCCTTTGAGCCTAAGTTTGAAGCGTTTGGCTTTAACGTAATAACTATTGACGGACATGACTTTAATGAGATAGAGGCGGCGTTCTGCGCAGCTCGTGAGTGTAAGGGCAAGCCCACGGCGATTGTTGCAAACACGGTTAAAGGCAAGGGCGTATCGTTTATGGAAAATAAGGTAAATTGGCACGGTAACGCACCTAAGGATGACCAGTATGAGCAGGCTATGTCTGAGCTCAACGCTATCCTTGAGGCAATAGATTGATAGGAGGACGTAAAAATGGCAGAAAAGATAGCTACAAGAGAAGCCTACGGCAAGGCTTTGGTTGAATTTGCCGATAAATACGATTACGTCGTTCTTGACGCTGACCTTGCGGAGGCAACGAAGACGGGAATGTTCAAAAAGGCTTGTCCCGACAGATTCTTTGACTGCGGCATAGCCGAAGGAAATATGATAACCGTTGCGGCAGGACTTGCAGCGGCAGGCAAGGTCGCGTTTGCATCCTCGTTTGCTATGTTTGCGGCAGGACGCGCGTTTGAACAGGTAAGAAACTCGGTGGGATATCCTCACCTTAACGTAAAAATAGGCGCAACTCACGCGGGAATTACCGTAGGCGAGGACGGTGCGACACATCAGTGCCTTGAGGATATAGCTCTTATGAGAACTATTCCCGGCATGGTCGTTGTAAGCCCTGCGGACGCAGTTGAGGCGCGCGCGGCGGTAGAAACGGCTATTACCACTTACGGGCCCTTCTACATGAGATTCGGAAGAGCTGCTGTTCCGGTGATCAACGACCGCCCCGACTACAAGTTTGAGCTTGGCAAGGGCGTTCTTCTCCGTGACGGCAAGGACGTGACTATTATTGCGACCGGAATTATGGTAAGCATGGCGCTTGAAGCGGCAGAAACCCTTGCGGCAGAAGGAATTGACGCGAGAGTTATAAATATTCACACCATAAAGCCCATTGACCGCGAGATAATAGTCAAGGCGGCAAAAGAGACGGGCGCTATCGTGACGGCAGAGGAGCATAATATTATAGGCGGTCTCGGCGCGGCGGTCTCCGAGGTGGTATGTGAGGAATGTCCCGTTCCTGTGGTTAAAGTCGGAGTAAACGACAGCTTTGGTCGTTCGGGCAAGGTACAGCCCCTTCTCGAAATGTACGGTCTTACCCCCGCAAATATAGTCGAGAAGGCAAAGAAGGCAATAAGCCTTAAATAAATTCAAATAATATGAAAAGCACAAGGATTTCCTTGTGCTTTTTGTTTGATTGCAGGCGTCCTCGACTGTCCGTTTTTAATCAATACCGTATCATATTGTAACAACCGTGACCTTCTTATCCTGCTTTTTACAATAATCTATAACGCTTTTTGTTCCTCTTGACTTGCCGTCCCAAAAAGCTAACACCTCATCGGCATAATCTACTATCTGATAGTTGCGTAAGATAGGCGCGCCGCGTCCGTATCTTGAATAATCGGGCAGAAAAACCGTTGTTTTTATATTGTTTTCTTTTGCAAAATTTTCCGCGTCCGTATCAATACCTTTAGCACCGCCCGAAACTATCTCGGTGACACCTTCGGGAAGATATTCATTGAAATTTTCAACGTGTAGTCCACGCGAGCCGATAATTGCGATCTTCATTTTGTTTACCTCGAAAATTAAAAAGTGCGACGACCGAAGCCATCGCACAAAAACGCAGACTCCGATAGTCGCCAAACTAATTCAATATCTATGGGCATAAGACATACCGATAAACACATTGAGAATCTGCATTTTATCAAATTCTATGTATTTACCAAGTATGTCCAAAAATAGGTACAGTTATCCCGTACCACGGTAAGATATTAAATTAGTTTGGCAGTTTCATTCTAACACGGTTTTTGGAAAATGTCAAGAGTGAAATTGACAAGTAGCCTTCCCCTACTTAGGGAAGGCTTTTTGTATCTCCCCTATGGGTAATATGTTTTCAATTTTATTCACGTAAATTTGATTATATTGTCGTAGTGGAGAGGCTTGCTCCTCCCGCCGCACGCAAAAAGACCTCTCCCGAAGAAAAGGTCTTTGCTTTGCGTTTAATGATTTCGTTTAATATTTACTTGTGGGAATGACTTCCTCGCCGTTTACGACCTTATTTGCGTCCGAAATAAGCTTTTGCGCAAAGGACGAGAGAATATAGAACTTTCCGTACGCGTTCTGAGAGCTTGATTCTGCATCGGGAGAATCAAGAGACTCTATGGTCAGGTACGCGCGGCGTTCGGAAAAGCGATATACTCGATAAACAAGATAACGTGTATTTCCCTTTATATCCTCGATGAAAACTGTCATTTTGAGCATACAGGGATTGCCTTCCGATGTATCGGAGAAGTTATCAAGCTCACGCAGAGCTGCCATTTCTTCCTCGCTGAGCTCGCAAACACCCTCCATGCTTCCGTAAACAAGTCCCATATAGAACTGCTGGAAGTTATATATGGCAAGCTTTTGCTGAGCGTTTCCAATGATGTCTGTGGAGTTAAACGTATAGTTCAATTCTTTGCCGTTGGCATAAATATACCCTACGTACGGAGAATTGTCTGTCATCTGTATAGTTCCCGCATCACCGGTATTGGGATCTATTACAAGAGTGGTTCCGTCGGGGGTTGTGTAGAAATCAGCCGTGAACCATATTCCGGGCGCGCAGTCTGTCTTTGTAGCGGTCGTTGTGGTTCCCTTTTCCTTGTCATACAGTGAGATCTTGTTTGCGGATGAGTCAAAGGAAATAAAGCCCGATGACAAGGAATATATTCTTTCTCTTACGCCAAATGCCGTTATCTCAATGCTGTTTGCAAAGAGCTTGCTTGACGTTTTATCCGCAACGTAAACGTTGTTTGAAGCGCTCGAAACGACCGCCCACCGGCTCTCGTCACCCGCCTTGTAATCCGCGTTTACAAGCACGTAGCTTCCCTTCGCGGTAATGAATACGTTGCCCTTGTACCACGTGCCCTTGCCGTATTTTTCATATGTTTGTGAAAGCTCGGCGCCTGCTGTGGAATCCTTTGGGAGAAGGAATACGTACTTTCCTACTCCGTCTGTTATAAAGTAATCCGTGGAGTACGCAACGGTTCCGGGTATGTTCTCGGGTTGTACTACCTGATTGCCGTTTGTGTCCGTTATGACCATTGTCGCATACAGAAGACCGTCGGGCGAAATGTTGTAGTAATAATAAACGTATCCGTCGTTGTTTCCGTCGTTATTGCTGTCAAGCCCCTCGCTCTCTGCCAAAAGGAAACCGTCGCCTTGAGCAGTTCCCTCCTGATAAGGAAGGCCTGTTACGAGAAAGTCTCTGTTGCCTACGGGAGTCAGGGTGGTTTTGTCTTGAACAAGCACATACTTTCCGTCTATTTCGGATATATTGAATTTTTTGCCGTCAAGTCCTTCGAATTCTGTCTTGGTTATTGGGAAGAAGTTGCCGTCAAGTGTTTGGGAATCATCGGTGCTGAAGTGTATATTTGTATCCGGAGCTTCAATGATAATATCGGTCACGTGGCCTATGCTGTGCTGCATGTAAGCGGGATCATACCAGTCAAACTCATTCCAAGCGAGAAACTCAAAAGAGCTTTCCGATACGCAAACCACCATGTCATATGTGTCGGAATAGGCATAGTAAGTGCCGTCCTTGTTTTGCTCGGAGATATACACCTTGTTGAATACCTTTATCTCTTTGCCCTCTTCATTGACCGTCGGATAGTAGTAGGACAGAACGTATTTGGGTTGTAAAAGACCAAACTTTTCAAGCTCCCCGTCTGTGGGGCCAAGCTTTTCGGTCTTTACAAAATCAGTCTGATAAAGGTCCTGAAGCATAAACGAGATGTTTGTTCCGTTTATATAGTATCCGTCGGAATAGCCCAGGTGTGAGATATAGGGAAGGTTTGCGTATATGCTGTTTGTGCGCGCATCCATGTCTTGGAAGCTGAAGTGGCAGATCTTCTCGCTGTAAAGCTCGAACATTTCACTGTAGTATGCATCATATTCTTCCTGAGTTCCTGTCATTATTCCGTTTTGGGTGTCGCCGAATTTATCCTTGAGCGCCTGCTCTATTGCGGCATAGTCTATTTTGTTGTAGAGCTTGAAGTCTTCAACGCAAACATAATCGGTAGAGCCCATTTGATAAACGATAGCCGGGGATATAACCGATTCTATAGGTTGCAAAAGGTAGTCGCCTATTCCCGATGCGGCAAGAACGAATACGGAATTTTTAGGCGCGTAGCGTGCGTAGTAGCTGTTGCCTGTTACTGTAGGATCTCCTATATATAAGGTATAGGTCTTTCCGCTTGCCGTGGTGATTGTGGCGGTTGCGGGAGTATAGTCATAAGTTGTTTCGGTAATATTTCCGTCCTCGTCTGTTTCGGTTTTTACTCTTTGTTCCGCTGCGAGACCGTATTCTGCCCAGTCTATCGATCCGTCGGGGAGAGTCTTGGGATTTTCAAGCTTTATTGTGGAAAGAGTGTATCCGCATGCAGACATCAAGTAAGCAAAGGCCTCCTGAGAATACGTTACAGTCTCGTGGCCTACAAGCTCAAACGTATTCAGCTTTTTGCGCAAAAACGAATACGAGCCGAACTCGTTTGTTACGTCAAGTCTATCTATTATCTGATCCTTGGGAAGAGAAGATGTTCCCGATGCGCTGTATACGTTATAAGACAGCTGAGGATATATAAGCTCTCTCCCCGAATCCAGATAATATTCACCCGTCGAGGGATCTACGTAAACGAGCGCGCCCGAATCGGTTATATAATAACCGTCCTCTGTTTTTGAAAGAGGGGTTTCACTATCCTTTGGACAAAGGGCGTAATTGCCACTTATCTTTTTGATGTGATATACGGTGCCGTCGTTGGGATCTGTAAATTCGATTGGCAGATCCTTGACTATTTTGTTGACCGTAATAAGAACTGCGCTCAGCAAAAGCACGGCGCACACCAGAATAATTATGGCGATGCGCTGTTTTTTGAGCATGCTTTTGGACTTTTTAGCTCTGTTTACGGTATCTTCTATTTTTGACATGTTAATTTCACCTGTTTTGTTATTTTAAGCCGAATGTTGTATCGGTTATAAATGCTTGCGGCGGATGCGTATTATCACGCAAACGCAGAGAAATACAAGCGGAGGGATAAAGCAAAGGTACGCCATGATTCTTGAGGGCTTTACCGTTTGGTACATCACGTCGTTTATTTCATACTCGTAGAATGCCTTGAAATCAAGGGATACGGGTATATTTTTCTCGCTTGTATATCTGAAGGTCGAGAGCAGTACGTCTGAGTTTCCAAAGGCTGCGGAATCCAGATATTCGTTACTGAAGAACTCGGTGGAGGATGCGCCTATGACAAACGATCGCAGGTTTGTGATGCTGTAATAGGTGTCCTGTACCTGTTTTGCTTCCTCTGTGAGCGTAAAGAGCCTGAACTGTTCTATATCGCTTGCGTATTTTGTGGAATTTGAAGCCGTAGCGAAGGAGTTTTCTCCCGAGAGAAATACATCGTACATTGTACGGGAAATTCCGTTTTTGTAATAGCTATAGATAACGCCGTCCTCACCGCTTCCATCGCTCTTGGAGTTGACGAACACCTTGCGGTAGCTCTCTGAGGGGGTAAGGGCGCACGAAGAGCCGAATGCCACCACGGGGGGATAGGGGAGCGCTCTGAGGTCTGTGGTTATGGAAGCGCCGAGACCTGCCGATGCGTATTTTCCTATAAGAATATTTCCGTCTTTGTCTGTGCAGGAGATGTTGTCGTATATTTCGTAGTTTTCATCTATTCCCGCTTCGTTTGTTGCTCTCATGGGAGAGATTCCCCACTCGTCGAGGTATTCCTCGAGATTTGTCAGTGTGGGAGTTTGTCTGTCACAGATATAGAAGAATGCGTTTGCATCATCAATATATTTGTCAAGCTTGTCTATTTCGGATATTCCGGTCGATCCGGAATTTCCAAATGCATAAAAATCCTTTGTCGGAGCAAAGCATATCATCATTCTGCAGTTTTCGGGGATGGCATCGCGCTCAAGGTCCAAAAGTTCTACCCTGTAGCCCGCGCCCTCTATAATTTTTATGAACGAGGAATACTTTTCCTTTACCGTTATCTTGTCTCCGTCGCGGTCAAACAGACCTTCTCCGTGGTTGGTAGTAAGAGCGCAAACAGGAGAGTCTGTGCGAGTCAGAGAGAGGATAGTTGCGGTAAATTTCTTTTCTCCGTTGTATGCCCATACCTCTCCCACATCCTCATCTACTGTGAAGAAGGAGTTTAATGTGTGCACACCGAACTCTGTGCCGAACGAAAAAATAACGTCGGTGGGGTTTATGGTGGAGGCAGAGGTTATCTTGTACTTTTGTACCGAAGAAGGATTTTTCTTGACATCGGTGTATTCGATGTTGAAATGTTCGGGGAATTCCTTTCTGAGCGTACGCGCGGTGTAGTGTACAAGTCTGGTGTGTTCATTCTCGTCAAGAATATCGGGATCGGAGCAGAATATTATATCGACCTTTAGCTTTTCAAGGCCCTTTTGTTCCCTGTCGGCGTTTATCCTGTCTATAGAGGTTATGACGTCGCTTGCTATGAGCCCCTCAAATTGCTCGGAGGCGGTGTAAAGACTTTGCATTTCTGCATATTTGGGGAGAGTAAGGTCAACGTACCAGAGACGTTTGTACGCAAATATGCCAAAGATTATGTTTATGATGATGACTGCAAGTATGACCGACGCGGTTATAACAGCACCGAGTCTTTTTTTCAGCTTTCTTGATTTTTCGTATTTAATATCCGTGAGCTGTTCGGGAGTTTGATTATCAAGCATTTGATCCTACCCTCCTTTCGTTAGAATTTAATGTGTATATCACGAGCGCTTTCTCCTTACAAGAACAAATATTCCCGCAAGTGTTGCTATTGTGGCGGGAGCCGCGCAGAGAACAACCGTTATAATTACGGCATTTCTGTTTGTAAGGCTTTGTATCGGGGGGGGCTGCAAGGGACGGGATGTAAGAGTCATGGGGCTGTTTTTGTTGCCCATATACTCAAATACTCGCATCAATGCTTCTCCGTTTCCGTAGACGGTGGATTGCAAAGCGTCCTCGGAGCAGAAAGCCACCGAGGTTCCCGCTACAAGACACGCAGTCTTTCCTGTTTCTGTTTTTTGCGTAGTTGCAGACATAAGCGTAAAGGGTGAATCCGTTGCTCTCGCAACTACTTCGCCGCCCGCCCAAGCCTCAGCCGATGAGTAGGAAGAGAGTATGGGAGACATGGTACGCTCGCCGCTAACAAAGTTACCATTTCCGTCGGACTTGAAGCCGTCGGCAGGGGAAATTGCGGTGGCCTGAGCGAAAACAGCCTTTTTGCTCATTTCACCGAAAATAGATTTTGCGGTGGCGTTTTCGGATGTTTTTGCGAGCACGTTGTAAGCATCACCCAATACGGAATTTGCGGTGTCGCGGAGCAGATAGCAGTTTTCAACACCCTTATTTGAGGAGTGCATGTAATTTACGCCCCAAGCACCAAGGAACTTTTCAAATTTCGGCAAAGCGCCAGACGCAAACGTATTTGGTGAGAGCAGAACCATATATTTTCCGCCCGCGGCCATATAATTATCAAGCTTTTGGGTTTCGGAAACCGCCGAAATGCTGCTCTCCTCGCGAATATCGTGAGTGGGATTTACCGTAACAAGAAGAGCGCAATCCGAGGGGATTTCCTCTGTGGAAAGGTCTATGAACGCGTAATTGTATCCCGCGTCTGCGACAAGAAACATAAGCTCAGAATCATCAAGACCTTCGCCGTGATTGAGCGTAAAGTAGCATGTAGGAGTTTCATTGGATACAATTCTCAAAAAAGCCGATGCGATTCTGCGTTCACCGTTATAGGCGGTGGGCGTTTCGGTGTTTCCGTCACTCATAACGTAAAACTGTGCTATTGAAAGTGTGGTATATTTATCCCCAAAAACAAACACGATGTCACTGTCCGAAGTAACGCCGTAAGTTTTTGCGAGCTTCGGATTTTCCCATACGTTGAGATGCTCGGTTGCGATCCTGTCCGGGTATTTTTCCTTGAGCTCAAGAATGCTGTTGAGCACGTATTCCTGTGACAGCTCATCATCAAGATTTTCAAGCTCGTCGCAGAAGATTATCTTGATCTTGTTTTTTTCTCCCGATGCCTTATTTGCTTTGTCCATCAAGGGGAAAATAGTGTTTTCAAGATAGGCTTCGCATTTTTCGCTGATTCCGTACGCAAATTCCGAGGACATGTTTACCCCCCAACCGTAGCTGTACGCAAGCGCGGAAAACGCGGCATTGATTATTATGACTGCCGCAACGACCAGAACAGTCAGCGCCAAGGAAACGCTGCCGTATTTTATCTTGCGGCCACGAAAAATGTTTTTCATCAAGATCCCCCAATATCAGCCCCAGCGGCGTTTTTCGTAAACTCTTATTGTGAGGAAAACGAATACAAAGCAAAGGGAGAAGTAGTACAGAAGCGCGGCAAAATCAAATATTCCAGCGCTGAAGTACTCAAATCTGGAGTACACGGATACCCAGTCGATGATGGCTCTTATCCAACGTATGTTGATAAGTCCCGACAAAAAGCCTATGCAGATAAAGCCCAAAATCACGGCGATCGTAACGATAGATGCCGCAAGCTGGTTTTCCGTCAGCGCGGAAATGAACGTTCCTATGGCGATAAATGCCGCACCAAGGAGAACAAGACCTATAAGACAGCCGAGAAGCTGGCTTGTGACGGGGCCTATGTTAGTTTCCGTATAAGAAAGCCCTTCCCTTTCCTTTGATGCAATAACGTAAAGAGGAATGAAATTTATGCAGGACAAAGCCACATTGCCCAAAAACAGAGACAGCGCGGCGAGGAATTTACCCATTACCATGCCGGTGAGCGTTACGGGTGCGGTGAGAAGGAGCTGTTCTGTTCGCATTTTTCGCTCTTCGGCAAAAAGTCTCATGGTGAGAATAGGAATAAGTACCGCAAGCGCGAAGATCATTATGATGAAATAAGTAGATGTGTCATACGTCTGCGACAAGAGCGTGGTAAAACAACACGCAAATGCCGATATAAGAAGAAAAATTCCCGAAAAAACATATCCTATGGGATTGGAAAAATAGGACAGCATTTCCTTTTTGTATATAGCTATCATGTCAAGATCCTTTCGTTTGTGAGTGAATTACTCGTCATCCTCAAGAGGCGCCTGTTCCTCTTGCTTTTTTTCTGCATCAACTATAAGGTTCTCCGCCATTTCTCTCTCAAGAGTGTTTCTTGTGCGGAGCTTGCTCTTTTTGGCGGTGTTTCTTGTGTAGCGGGGCGTATTTTCGGCATCCTGAGTTTTATCTACTACCGAAATAAAGATGTCTTCAAGGCTGAGGCCGAGGGCTTCAAGGCCGATAAGCGCCCATCCGCGCTCGGACAGAGTGTAGAAAAGCTTTTTTCTTATATCTACGCCAAACTCGCTTTCCAGCATGTATGTGTACGCATCTCCATCCTTTTCGGCGAGAGCCTCTGCGTAAACTATGCCGGGGAGAGATTTAAGCATCGAGAGTATTTCCTTTTGAGGGCCGCATATTTTTGCGTTAAAGCGGCGGTTGTTCTCCACTACACGGGTAATATTTTCGGTCTTTTCATCCGCAACTATCTTGCCCTTGTTGATGATTATGATACGGTCGCATACCGCCTGCACCTCTTGAAGGATATGTGTGGAAAGAATAACGGTGTGTGTTTTACCGAGCGTTCTGATAAGATTTCTTATCTCAATTATCTGTTTGGGATCAAGACCGACGGTGGGCTCGTCGAAAATTATAACGTCGGGATTTCCGATAAGAGCCTGCGCTATTCCCACTCTCTGGCGGTATCCCTTGGAAAGATTTTTGATAAGTCTTTTTCTGACGTCACTGATCTTTACTACCTCGCATATCTCGTCAAGATGAGGCTTTCTGGGCAGTGTGCATCCCTTAAGCTCATAGCTGAACTTGAGATATTCATCCACCGTCATATCAAGATATAGGGGGGGCTGTTCGGGAAGATAACCGATGAGCTTTTTTGCGCCAAGGGGATCTGACATGATGTCAATGCCCGAAACAGAAGCGCGTCCGGAATCCGCGGAGAGGTAACCCGTGAGAATATTCATGGTCGTGCTCTTTCCCGCGCCGTTCGGACCGAGAAAGCCTACGGTCTCACCCGACTGTATTTCAAAGCTGATGTCGTCCACGGCGCAATTTGAACCGTACGTCTTTACCAAATGCTGTATCTTTATCATTTCTTGTCTCCGTATTTTTGATTTGTTAAAAAATATAAACAATATAACATTCTATATTATATTCTTTATTTGTAAACTCGTAATGAACAGCATTATCTCATGTTATCGTTTTTTCTGATTTTTTCGTGATGTTTTTGTGCAAAGACAAAAATCACAGATTTTTTCGCGCAAAAAACGTCTGTTTTGCCAATCCTCTTGACTTGTGAGACAAATTCTGCTAAAATTAAAATCGGAGAAGTTTGTGTCAAAAGAACATTTGTTCTGTTTGGCGACAAAAATACGCAGAAATATATTGAAAGGTTGCGAACAAATCGCGAGTGGACAAACATGAGTAATATAACGAATATTTCCCTTGCCCCTTCGGGCAGAGATAAGATCAACTGGGTGCGTTCCTACATGCCTCTTTTGACGGCCATCGAAAATGAGTTTAAACAGACACAGCCCTTTGCGGGTATGACGATATCCATGTCGATACATCTGGAGGCAAAAACTGCGAATCTTGCCAAGGTTCTCCGTGCCGGCGGAGCGAATGTGTACGTTACGGGATGCAATCCGCTTTCCACGCAGGATGACGTTGCGGCGGCGCTTGCAGACGAGGGCTTTGAGGTAAACGCGCATCACGGAGCGAGCGACGAGCAGTATGTTGCAGACCTCAAGGCAACGCTTTCCGCCAAGCCCGATCTTATCATAGATGACGGAGGAGATTTTATAGGCCTTTTGCACGGCGAATGCCGCGATCTCGGCGTAAATCTTATAGGCGGCTGTGAGGAGACTACAACAGGTATCCACAGACTTCGCGCAAGAGAGGCCGCAGGACTTCTTGATTACACGATGATAGATGTAAACGACGCAGATTGCAAACATTTGTTCGATAACAGATACGGCACTGGACAGTCCACGCTCGACGGCATAATGAACTCAACAAACCTTATAATTGCAGGAAAAACCGTGGTAATTGCAGGCTACGGTTGGTGCGGTAAGGGCATGGCGATGAGAGCAAAAGGAATGGGTGCTGTTGTAGTTGTTACCGAAATAGATCCCGTAAAGGCTATTGAGGCAGTTATGGACGGATTCAGAGTGATGCCTATGAGTGAGGCGGCAAAAATAGGCGATCTGTTCGTAACGCTTACCGGTTGCTCCGACGTGCTTACAAAAGAACATTTTGAAGTTATGAAGGACGGAGTTTTGCTTTCAAACAGCGGTCATTTTGACGTGGAGATAAACAAGCAGCAGCTCGCGCAGATGGCAGACAAAGTAATCCGCCGCAAGCCTAATATTGATGGCTACTATTTGCCCGACGGAAGAATTATCAACTTGCTTGCAGAAGGCAGACTTGTAAATCTCGCCGCAGGAAACGGACATCCCGCAGAGATCATGGATATGAGCTTTGCAATTCAGGCTCGCTCGCTCGAATATCTCGCAAGAAATAAAGGAAAATTTGAGAAAAAGCTTTATTCCGTGCCCGCAGAAATAGACAAAGCGGTAGCAAAAATGAAGCTGGAAACACTTGGATTTGGTATAGATACACTCACTCCCGAGCAGGAGGAATATCTTAATAAAGTAGAAGCGTAAAAAGTTAGTTTGAGCAGGCAAAGGGGAACCCCCACTTGTGTAGTCCCCCCCCTGCCAAGCCTTCGTATTTTGCATTCACCCATTCGTGGCGCTTTGAGGGATGAGGAATATTTCGCGCTCTGCGGAGTGCGACCAAGGCTGCGCGCCTTGGAAGCCGGTCTCTTTTTGAAAAAAGAGATGCAAAAACTTTTATATCGCTTTGCGTATAAGGATTTATTTGAAGTTTTTTGCGCAGCTTTTTTACAAAAAAGCTGCATCCAAAGAAAGGACAATTCTATGGAATTGAAAACACAAATTGTAGTTGTCGGTGCGGGACACGCGGGCATCGAGGCAGCGCTTGCGTGCGCGAGAATGGGAATGGACACGGTGCTTTTTACAATGTCTATCGACAGTCTTGCCAATATGCCGTGCAATCCGTCTATCGGAGGAAGCGCCAAGGGACATCTCGTTTATGAGATAGATGCGCTCGGCGGAGAAATGGGATATGCGGCGGATCAGGTCACGATCCAATCCCGCACTCTCAATCTCGGCAAAGGCGCGGCGGTGCATTCCAAAAGAGTACAAGCCGACAGAACAAAATATAAGCAAATAATGAAGCAAACCCTTGAAAACACAGAGAATTTGCGTGTAATTCAAGCAGAAGTTACGGGAATATTGACGCAAGAGTGTGAGGGTGTGTATTCAAGAAAAATAGTCGGTGTCACAACTCACCTTTGCGAGACTTGGGAGTGCGAAGCGGTGATAATTGCCGCGGGAACTTATCTTGAATCGGCGATATTTGTTGGCGACGTAACGTATTCTTCGGGCCCCGACGCGCTTTTGCCGTCAAAGGGACTTTCTTCATCGTTGGCTGAGGCGGGAGTGAAAATAATGCGCTTTAAAACGGGAACTCCCGCAAGAGTCAAGCGCGCAAGCATTGATTTTTCAAAGCTTGAGGTTCAGGAAGGCGAGCGCGATGCGACGCCGTATTCCTGGAAAACCGAGCCTGCAGAATATCTTTGTGACAGAGATCAAACACCTTGCCATATAGTTTATACAAACGCGCAAACTCACCGTATTATAAGGGAAAATATACACCGTTCGGCGCTATATTCGGGGAATATACACGGAACCGGACCGAGATACTGTCCGTCTATTGAGGATAAGCTTGTTCGTTTTGCTGACAAGGAAAGACATCAGCTTTTTGTTGAGCCGATGGGCGACAACAATGAGGAGATGTACATTCAGGGATTTTCGACTTCTTTGCCCACGGACGTGCAGTATCAGATGCTCAAAAGCCTTGATGGATTTGAAAATGCTCAGATAATGAGATACGCGTATGCTATAGAATATGACTGCGCCGATCCCACTCAGCTCTTTCCCACGTTGGAGTTCAAGAACATTTCGGGACTTTACGGCGCGGGACAGTTCAATGGAACGTCGGGATATGAAGAAGCGGCGGCTCAAGGGCTTGTCGCAGGAATAAATGCGGCTTTAAAGCTCAAAAATCAACCGCCCATGATACTCGACAGATCCGAAAGTTATATAGGAACGCTCATTGACGACCTTACGGTAAAAGGAACTAACGAGCCGTACAGAATGATGACCTCACGCTCCGAATACAGACTTCTTTTGCGACAGGACAACTCGGATATGAGACTGACACCTATAGGCAGAGCTGCCGGCATAGTCTCTGATGAGCAGTTTGAGGCGTTTTCTCGACGCAAGCAAATGGTAGATAGCGAAAAAGAAAGGCTTGAGAAAACATACATTTCGAAGGAAAAAGCAAGTGAATTTCTTATAAAGAACGGCAAAGATGCCGCAAAATCGGGAGTTTCTTTAGCAGACATTTTGCGCCGCCCTGATTTTGACTATGACAGCATAGCTGAGCTTGATGATTCTCGCCCCAAACTGCCGAGATCTGTTATAATTACGGCATCTACCGATATAAAATATGCGGGATACGAAAAAAGGCAGCTTTCCGAAGTTGAAAAGCGCGCAAAGCTTGACAAAAAGCGACTTTCACCTGACACAGATTATATGTCGATAAAGGGATTGCGCACCGAAGCGGCGCAAAAACTCAACGCGTATAAGCCCATGACCGTAGGTCAAGCGGCGGCGATAAGTGGTGTGAATCCTGCAGATATAGCGGTACTCCTCATATATTTTGACGCGAAACGAGGTGACGCAGAGTGATTTTTGAAGAGTTTAAAGCGTCGTTGTACGGTTGTTTTGGGCAAAACGGGCTTTCGACACTTTTGAACGAGGAAAATGCCGAAAAGCTGTACGCGTTTGCCAACCATCTTGTTGAGACAAATAAAAATGTGAATTTGACGGCTATCACGGACATGAACGGTATAATATTTAAGCATTTTGCGGATTGCGCGGTGTTATGTTCGCATATAAACAAGGGTGCAAGCGTGATAGACGTAGGATGCGGAGCCGGATTCCCTTCTTTGCCGCTTGCAATTCTTCGTCCGGATATTCAGATAACTTCGCTTGACAGCACAGCAAAAAAGATAAACTTCATCAACGGCGCCGCGCAAAAGCTTTCCATTAATAATATAACGGCGATTGTGTCGCGTGCAGAGGACTTCGCGAAAGACCACCGGGAAGGATTTGACTATGCTACGAGCCGCGCGGTTGCAAGACTTAATATACTTTGTGAGCTGTGTCTGCCACTCGTTAAGGTCGGCGGAAGTTTTCTTCCATTGAAAGCCAGCAAAGCGCAAGAAGAAATTGATGAGGCGCAAGACGCCATAAAGCTGCTTGGCGGCGAGATAAAAAAGGCTTACTTCTATGAGTTGGCATTTTGCGGTGAGACACTTGAGAGATGCATCGCGGAGATAGCAAAAACCTCGCGTTCGTTGGATAAATATCCAAGAATGTATTCACAAATATTGAAAAAGCCGTTATAACGGCAAAAAAGGCGGATCAATCCGCCTTTTTTGTTCCACGTAGAACAGTCTCAAAATGTTCCACGTAGAACAGTCTCAAAATGTTCCACGTAGAACAGTCTCAAAATGTTCCACGTAGAACAGTCTCAAAATGTTCCACGTAGAACAGTCTCAAAATGTTCCACGTAGAACAGTCTTAAAATGTTCCACGTAGAACAGTCTTAAAATGTTCCACGTAGAACACTCCCAAAATGTTCCACGTAGAACACCAAAAAAGTTAAAAAAATTTTAAAAAGCTATTGAAAATACATAAAATTTGTAGTATAATATTGCTGTTAGACTGAAAATTATGATAAAATCAGATTAGGAGGACATAAAGTTGGGAAAAATAATATCATTCTCCAACCAAAAAGGCGGCGTTGGCAAGACAACGTCTGCCGTTAACGTAGCGGCATCCCTTGGCATCCTCGGACACAAGACCTTGCTTATTGACCTTGATCCTCAGGGTAATGCAACGAGTGGAGTGGGTGTTTCCAAAAGAAATCTCAAGGTTTCTATTAACGATGTTTTGTATGGAAGCGTTACTGCTAAGGAGGCTATTTTGCAGACCGCGTATACAAATTTGGATGTTATTCCTGCAAATATTACGCTTGCCGGAGCGGAATACAATCTTTATTCGGAAGATGGAAACACGGAAAGCGTGATAAAAAACGCACTTGATCCTATAAAGGAAGATTACGACTACATAATCATCGACTGCCCCCCGTCTCTCAGCTTGCTTACGGTAAATGCGCTCGTGGCCAGTGATGGAGTCGTTATCCCTATGCAGTGTGAGTTTTTCGCGCTCGAAGGACTTTCGCAGCTTGCTGTCACAATAGGCAAAGTGAAGCAGAACTTTAATCCCGCGCTGAATATCACCGGAATACTTGTTACTATGTATAATGGAAGACTTTTGCTTTCGCTTCAGGTTATCAACGAGCTTAGAAAGCACTATAAGGACAAGCTGTTTTCTACAAACATTTCCCGCGGCGTAAGGGTTTCGGAGGCGCCAAGCTTTGGCGTTCCCGTATATTATCACGATAAGCGTTGCAAGGGCGCAGTCGAGTATCTCGCCGTTGCAAAAGAGCTTGCGACAAGAATATAATAAGGAGGACTTATAAATGGCACGAGGTGGACTTGGAAGAGATTTTTATTCCATTCTTGACGACAATTTTATTGAAGACAAAAAGGATTCCGTGAAAACGATCAGAGTTTCGGATATTGAGCCGAGACGCGATCAGCCCAGAAAGACGTTTGACGAAGAAGGATTGCAGATTCTTGCGGATTCTATCGCTATACACGGAGTTCTGCAGCCAATTATAGTAAGAGAAAATCAGGCATTCCCCGGAACATACGAGATAATTGCGGGCGAACGCCGTTGGAGAGCTGCAAAAATGGCGGCTTTGACGGATATTCCCGTAATAATTGTTGACGGAAACGATCTCAAAATAGCGCAGATATCTCTTGTAGAAAATGTGCAGAGAGAAGATCTTAACGCAGTTGAAGAAGCATTGGCTTACAATGCTTTGATAGAGAGATTCGGACTTACACAGGAGCAGGTATCCCGCGAGGTTGGCAAGAGTCGCCCTTCTATTGCAAATATGCTCAGATTGCTTGAATTGCCCGACGAAGTCCTTGAACTTGTTAGAGACAACAAGCTTTCCGTGGGTCATGCTAAGGTGATTCTTGGGCTGGACGATGATCAGAAGATGATAGAGGTTGCTCAAAAGATAATCGAGAACGGATGTTCTGTGAGAGAAGCCGAAAGAATAGTAAAGAAGGTTCTTGAGCAGAAGGATAAGGATGTATCCGAGATAGTAAAGCCTGATGCTCAAAGAAGAATTTATATGAGATCTCTTGAGGTCAGAGCCATGGAAGCGCTCGGCAGAAAGGTAAAGATCAATTCTACAAAGAAAAAGACTGTAGAATTTACATACGATTCCGATGATGACTTGGCAGAGCTTCTCACACTTGTATGCGGAGACAAGTTTTTCTCCGAAAAATAATCTGATAGCAAAGGAAAAATATCATGTTAGACATAAATTACATTAAACAAAATCCCGAAGAAGTAATTGCGAGACTTGCGCACAAGGGCAAGGATGCAAAGGAAGATATTGAAAAAATACTTGAACTTGATTCCCGCCGTCGCGCTCTTATCATGGAGACAGAAAGCTACAAGGCGGAACAGAACAAGCTCACGAAAATGATCCCCATGTATAAAAAGGAAGGAAAAGATCCCTCCGAAATATTCGCAAAATCCAAGGAATTGTCTGCAAAGGCAAAGGAAAATGACGAAATTCTCAAGAGTGTGGAGGTTGAGCTTCAGTCTTGGATGCTCGGACTTCCCAACCTTCCCGACCGAGATCTTAAGCCCGGCGGAAAGGAAAATAACGAGCCCATCCGTTATTTCGGCGAGCCTCACAAGTTTGATTTTGAACCCAAAAACCATGTAGATCTCTGCACAGATCTTGGTCTTATTGATTATGAGCGCGGAACAAAGCTTTCCGGCTCCGGATTCTGGATCTATCGCGGAATGGGTTCCAGACTTGAGTGGGCGCTTCTTAATTACTTTATTGAAACACACCTTGGAGATGGCTATGAGCTTATTTTGCCCCCTCATATGCTTGAATATGAGTGCGGCGTGACTGCGGGACAGTTCCCCAAGTTT